>JACNKY010000276.1 GCA_014381795.1 Pseudomonadota bacterium
TTTTGATATTATTATATTATATCTATCCTATAAAATTTATACCCCCATTTATACCACCAAATTAATGAATTTTGTATTTAAAAATTTTGTTTAAAGTGGGTTTATTTTTTTACATTATTATTGACATGTCCACAAAGGTGCGCACCACCTATATCGAGTGTTACCAAATTGTACTGAATATCAGGGCTGATAGACACCTATATGGAAATCTAAAAAAGTCTTACGTGTGTGTAGTGCTTTCAATGCATTTACTGCAGGATAGGTAAGAGGGGGACTCGTTTGGTTCATAACGTCCGCCACCAGAGGCCAAGGGTGGTAGCGTAGCCGACCGTGGAGCCATCGATGTTCCCGGATTCATTAAGTGCATAGACGGTGGGGAAGGCGCGGATGCGATAGGAGTTGAGTAGTTCCGGGGTGCCGAGCAGCACGGGCACGTCGAGGGCATTGCGCTCCAGAAAGGCTTCGACACTCTGTAACTCCGTGTAGGAAAGGGCGACAGCGAAGATGGAGACCGATTCTTCACCCCGGAGCTTCCTAACCCAGTTGAGATTGCTGATGCTGAGATCGCAGATTTTGCACCACGGTGCGAAAAAGTAGAGCAGCACCCTGCGTCCACGTAAATCTTCCAGCTCAACAAGTTGCCCGGAAAGGTCCGGAAGTCGAAATGATGGTGCAGGTGTTTGTTTCGAAATCAAATTCTGCCCTTGCCATGCAGTCACCGCCAGAAAAATGGTGAGGATCAGCACCCCGTTCAGTATCAAGCGTTTCCAGTTTCCAAAATCCATCGTGCTCCTTGTGGCTCCTCTAACTTACATTCTTTAAATGCAATCAGAGACTCTTAGTAGATAATCCAGAGTTGAAAACATTTTAGCAAACCTTCTTGCTACTCTGGTATTTATGAGTGTAATATCCCTTTGGCGGTGGTCATCCACTGCACTACATATGGCTCAATCCGTCTCTCATGATCTGCGTTGTCTTTACGGCGCATGCGTGCATTGAGCATTAAGTCACGTTCTCAAAACCACGGTGAGGGTGCTCTGGAAAGTCGCCTATGTAATCTTGCGGCTCACCACTTTCGAAACAGTCTAGCAACAGAAAAGGGGCCTGCATATCAATTTGAGGCGAACCGAGGCTAATTAAATCAAGATGCCACTGCTTGTATTTTTAGCTCTATGACAACTTCATTTCCGACAACTACGCCTCCTTTGTCCAAATTTCTGTTCCAATTTATGTCAAAATCTTGTTGATTGATGACGCCTTCTGTTGTGTAACCAATTCTTTTTCCTCCCATCTTTCCAGCATTAAATAAAATAATAAAACGGTTGGTTTTTTTATCTTAATTCGTCTCAGCATTTGACACAGGTATATTTACAATCTCTTGCAATCCTGGGTCTGCAGTTACGTGAGAGCTCTGTTTAGTGTTCCAAGTTTTAAGAAAAGCGGCTAGTTGAAGAGAGATTACAATCCCAACGAGGACGGCAAATGGTAATTGGGCCCAGTTAGGATCCGGTACCTCTTTGTGAAAGTGCTGAAAATGTATGTAGAGAAAGTATCCTGTATGAACGACAACCAACATCCATAAAACATAAACACCTTGCTGTAAATATTTCCATACAGAACCGCTAAGTTTCTGTTGGCTCCAGTCATTAGATGAAACGGCTAAGACCATTCCATACATTAAGGCGACGAGACCAATCACGTTCGCTAGCCCAAACCCGTGCAGCAGCATTACGTATTGGCCCGTTTGAGGGTGCAACACATAACCGAAAATCTGCTCCAAGTCCCACTTAATCCAACTGTCAAGGATAATTACTGTGTGTATGATCGCAAGCAGGACACCATATATCCCGCATTCTCGCCGCCAGGGGAGAGTAATGCCAAACACCTTCCATAATCGGGCTAATGGACCCAAAACTATAGAACTAGCAATAAGGACAAGTCCCATATCACCAACAGCCCTGTTCCACAGATGCATTTCTGACCACCCGATGCGTGATTTCACAAACAAATATGTGCCTAAGGCTGCAATAATAATAATTACTAGATGACGAAGTTTCCATCCTATTTTTATTCGGTTGATGGAAGAGACTTTCTCGATATTCATTTTGGACACCTTAATTAAGTAGAGATTTGGAGATTAAAATTTCTGCGAGTCAAGCAGGGGGTTCATGTATAAAGAATTTTTGAGTAAAAATCCAAATCATTAGGAAGATTAGTCACCTCTTCAATCGACTCAATTTCTGCCATAATTTCTGCATAATCTATGCTATTAATTGAAGTGGACCCCAGAAAAGCAGCTTGATAATCAATCACATCCTTCCGAACCAACCCATCAAATGATCTCCCCAGTTTCTCATCATTTGACCGTTGTTGGCCATCAGCAGATAAGATTGTAACAATAGTATTGTTACAGCAGCAGTAATTATGATTTTCAAAGGATGCTCGCTTCCAGTTGTGAAAAAAGTACTTCACTTCAATAGTGAAATTTAGTCAACTGTGGAAACGTTCAAATCAGGAGTGCAGTCTTCTGTGCAAAAAGAGGGGAGTTGCCTGTCTTGGACAAAGAGTGTCGTGAAGATGATCTAAAGTCTTGCTTACCTTTACCCGGGATTAAAGATGAGCGTTCAGTCAGCGAGAAATGAACAGACTGAGTCTCAAAACCTGATGGTTTGAGGATGTCTGGAAAAGAGAGAGATGTTGTCCAGCCGCAATTTTGAGTCCACTTATCAAGGGGTAGATGGATCTTGTTTTTCAGGCAACAATCTTTTGTGGTGAGATTAGCGGAAAGAGTAAGTATAGTGCTATCAGCAGCAACAACTGCTGGGGAACCTGATTGGGATGAAACACACATTGCGGACAAAGCAGGAACCATAACAAAAAACATTATAAGTATCCCGACAAAAATTCGAGCAAAAAATGTCTTTTTATTTATTGTTTGTCGCACCACGCTTTCTCTTCATTAAAAGTATAACCTGATTTATACATTATAGGAGTATCATGTTATGCTCAAGCAATTTTTCTCTTTTGTCTCGAGGTTAATGAGTTCGGCGTGGGGGATATTTCACCCTGCACTGAACTTTTAAACCTTCACAACCTTCACAACTTTCCCATATTTCCTTCAAATTTGCTTCACATTATTTTGTTAAACTTGAATCCAAGACAAGAGACATGGTGTCTTTTGGTTTTATCAACAACAAATTTCTAACTCATAGAGGTAGTATGAAAAAGTTAATCAAAATTATAGCCGGTGGAATCATCGGAGCAAGTGTTTTAGCAGGTGGAGTTGCAATGGCACACAGTTGGGGCGAAGATGGTCACCGCCGAGGAAATGGTGGAATGTTCGGACATAATTCCGAAATGCAGCAAAGAGGTAACGGACATCAGGGTCAGAGGAGGCAGTGGAAAGGTGAGAACTCTGCCGGAATGCAAGAGCGAGGTCAGCGAGGTGGTATGTCGGGTGATTCAGAAATGATGGGGATGATGGGACCTGGACGTTTGTTCCGTGATGAGGTGCAAAATGCGCGAATAGAGGTGCTTGCCGAATTGAGCGGCCAGACAGTCGAGCAAATTGAGCAGGACACAAAGTCATATTCAATGCGTGCGCTTTTACAAAAATATGACATAAATTTTGACAGGCTGGAATCATCGATGCACGCCAAAATGGTGCTGATCGTCAAAAATGCCGCCGATGACGGACGCATCACCCAGAATGAGGCAAATGAAATTTACACTCACATGGGTACTGGACCTCACGGCCCAAAAGATAAAGCAGGCGTAAACCAATAATTCACGTTTAGCCGCCGCGCTGCGTAATCGGAAACTCATTCCCTCTGTCCGGTTTCAAGGCGCGGTTTTTTTGTTCCCCATTCCCCATTCCCACTTCCTTTTTTATCCCCGGCAGCGTCCCCACTGTGCTTTCTGTTGTTCAAAACAAAAATGATTTAATATTTTATAAGATTGAAATTATTGAATATAAATTTAATTTACAAATATAATTTTTGTGGAACGCAGCTTGCCAACATAATAGCTAAAGAGTGAGGCCTACGAATAAATATAAAAGTAAATAAAAGGAGAATAATGAATAAAATTATAAAAATAATTTGGTTTTTTGGCTTAGTCGGTTTGCTTGGATTAAGTGCATGTAGTCGTGAAGATCTGGAAAGTTTCAAGGAAGGCTATCAAAATTACAATA
>JACNKY010000207.1 GCA_014381795.1 Pseudomonadota bacterium
AGACTCTGTCCCAGCGGTAGGGTCCAGATGAGGCGGTTCTAAGACCATGCCCATAGTCAAATGTGTTTTTCCGGCAAAGGCAGATCCGGCAAAGATCAGTGCGGATCCACTGATCAGCAAAACTTTTGCATATTTTTGAATGATATGTTTCATAATTTCTCTGGAAAAATTTAAATATTAAAAAGACCTCCCTGCGGAAGTTGATTAAAAAGAAGAAGGTGTATCATTACAAAAACTTTATTAAATTGCAAATATAATTATTATTGTACTGAATTCCTATAACCAGGCCAGGCACCTAAAGATTCTGCTGCATAAACACCACGGGCAATTGCCCTAGCTACACAATCCGCGGCCATCATTCCCAAGCGGGCGATGTCGATCGGCGGCATTTTTGAAAGTGGAATTTTCCCAGTGGCCAAAACGAAGACGGTGTCTCCGTCAAAAGGTGTGTGAACGGGTCGAATAGCACGCGCAAAACCATCCTGCGCCATAATCGCAACCCGCTGAGCCTGCACCTTGGTGAGAACAGCATCAGT
The DNA here is from genome assembly GCA_014381795.1 of Pseudomonadota bacterium. Taxonomy (GTDB): domain Bacteria; phylum SAR324; class SAR324; order SAR324; family NAC60-12; genus Arctic96AD-7. Next base: position 537 of record JACNKY010000207.1, read on the forward strand.
CGCAACTACGCACAAAGTGGTATTAGTGGAGACACTATTCACAAAAGCAGCATTTCCGGATTTTTCTGCATTTCCGGAGGAAGGCTCTGCATCTTTGAAAGGACTTTCGAAATCAAAATCGAGTGCTAATTCGTTGATTTTGTTTATTTCGGATTTTCCACCTTTTGCTGACAAAACTTTTGGTGCACCTCTGCCGCCATATTCTGCGTTTCGTTCAAAAGGCCAGGCCCAGAAATCCGGTAGTCCAGGTAGTGTTACCGAACCGAATGGATTTACCGCTGCTAAGGCACCCACTGTAAAACCTTTTTCAACAGAATTATCCTGATTTTGCTGCAGGGAAGCTGTTCCGATACCACCTTTAAGTTTTCCGGCTTTTGCTCCAGTTCCCGCACCGACATTACCCAGCGGACATTCGTAGCCCGCGTTAACCGCAGCTTTTTTCCCAAACTCAAAATAAGTATGCTCATCCATTGCGGATTTTTCGCCGCCGTTGAGTAAATCAAAGAGAATTGCCGCCGGAACTATAGGTACCGAAACATCTTTCGCTACCAGAAACCCGCGTCCTTGTGTTTTTAACCAGGCTGCAACTCCCCCGGCCGCATCCAGTCCCATTGCAGAACCCCCGCTGAGCACGACAGCGTGTACCTCTTCAACCAGATTTGCCGGATGAAGGGCATCGGTTTCACGTGTTCCAGGGCCTCCTCCCCTGCAGTCAACCGCCGCTACCGCTGCGGCGTCGGGAAGAACTACTGTAGTTCCGCCCATCAATTTCATGTCCTGCGCGTGTCCTACTTTGATTCCGGAGACGTCGGTAATACTGTTTTTTGGTCCTGGCTGCATATTAATTTTTTATATTTTAACTTAGTGGTTATTGTTGTTGAGTGCTTATAGTAGGAGCCAATTTAATTAAAAGGATGAACCTAGTTAATTCATGTTCATTGATCTTTGTTTTCTGCTGCGATTTAAAATGGACACTGTCTGCTTCAGGCATTTTCGACAATTTCAAAAATAGATCAACTGCATCGATTGGTGCTAATGCCAGTAAGCGCAGGCGCAGGTTTCGTCCTTCAAAATTAAAACCCTCCAACCAAGCGCCCTCGATTGATGACAAGAGAGTTTGCAGAGTTTGCTGTTTCCAAAAAGATTCCTCGACCATTTGTTTAGCAAGTTTTTCCAATTCTTCCAAGTGTTTTTCACGAGCGGCGTAAATCAGTGTAGGAGAATTGTTTATGTGCTGTTCCAACTCAATTTCCAAACTGGACAATTCCTGCTGCAGGACTTTTCTGTGTTTGAGAGTTTCATAATAAAACAATCCTGTGCCTGCAACTAAAGCTAAAATCAACACTCCAGCCAAAGTCCACCACGAACCAACGCGTCTTAAGCGCCTATGATTGTTCTGAGCAGCCCACCAGAATCCTGATTTTGGAGAATGGGTGAGGCCTTTCCATTCGGACAAGACTGTTTCTATGGTAACTGTGTTTTGAATGTCAGCAGGTTCCGGCATTGTTTTTTCTGTTTCAACTTCAGAATTATTTTCAACAAAAGTGCCTACCTTTGCTAGAGGAATAAGGCGGAAAGATTGTGGTTTTGTTTTTTGCGCTAACTGATCCGCGACAAAAAGTTCCTGTGAAACATTACTAAAAGACGGTAATTCAATTAATTTTGTGAGCAAGGAATCTGTTTTTTCCAAATAAAAAGATTGTTCCAAACCTTTGAAAATAATAGAGTTTGCGGAATTTTTAAGTAGGATAGGTACGCAGGCGCTTATCAGCGGAACCAGTTCAACAGTTGAAGTGAACTCCTGTTTCAGTAAATATTTTAAACTCAGACTTTCTGCAGACAAAGTTGCGCAAAGTAAACCGACACGGTCCGTTTGTGCTTGTTTAAAATAAATGCCTCCTACAGTTAATTCCGTTGATAAGGAGTTAGTTTGCTTTGCCTGTTTGGAAGTTTGAAGCTCGCTTTCCGGAATATCATGAAAGACAAGTTGCATTTTGGCATATGATTTCAGCTCTTCCGGAGAGAGTGTGATCGTAGTTTCAAAATGTGTTAGAACCCAGGGAAATTCAAGGAACAAGACAACTTTTGAGGCATTCCACTCATGACAAAGCTCGAGGATCCTTTTTGGAGAAAGAGGCTTTGCGACAGATTCGAGACAGCGGGTTTTGCCGTTGAACCAAAACCAGACAGTCTGTTTTGAAAGAAAAATATAAAGCGTTCTTAGCTGGAACATCCTGGGTCAAAAAAATGGTGGGTTAAACGCTGACTGCGAAAGATCAGCGTTTAAAAAAATCAAGAGGCTGCGTATTGGCCGATTCCGCGTTGCTGCATTATTTCACGAATTTCCTCAAGAATCAGAGGATCATCAATAGTAGGCGGAACTGCAACTTCAGTTTCACTGGCCAGTTTCCGAATTGTTTTACGCAGTATTTTACCGGAGCGTGTTTTTGGCAAGCGCTTGACGATACCTGCTTGTTTAAAACAAGCAACCGCGCCAATATTTTTACGGATGATCGCAATCAATTCCTCCTGCATTTTATCTTGAGAAATCTGCGCGCCGTCCTTGAGCACTACAAATCCAACCGGAACCTGTCCACGCAATTCATCATCAATTCCGGTAACAGCACATTCCGCGATGTCCGGATGTCCTGCGATTAATTCCTCCATTTCTCCTGTTGAAAGGCGGTGACCGGCAACATTGATCACGTCATCAACTCGTCCCATCACAAAAATATAACCGTCTTCATCCTTAATTCCTTCATCACCGGTAATGTAATATCCAGGATATTGACTTAAATATGACTGCTTGAAACGTTCATCATCATTCCACAAAGTCGGCAGGCAACTCGGTGGTAAAGGGAGGTGAATTACGATATTGCCGGTTTCACCCGGTTTGCATGTTTCACCTTCTTCATCCAGCACTTGCACGTTGTATCCGGGCATTGGAAAAGTGGGCGAGCCATTTTTCAGCGGTTGCGGTTCGATACCCATTGGATTGGAACAAATCGCCCAGCCGGTTTCAGTTTGCCACCAGTGGTCGATTACAGGAATTTCCGGTTGTGAACCGTCAGCTAAAATTTCCTTCAGCCATTCATAAGTTGGCGGATCCAGCCTTTCTCCTGCCAGAAAAAGTGTCCGCAGCGAACTGATGTCATACTGCTTTTTAAGTCTTGCTTGCGGATCCTCTTTTTTTACTGCCCGGAAAGCGGTGGGTGCAGTGAAAAAAGTATTCACCTTATGCTCTTCAATTAAGCGCCAGAATGCACCTGCGTCCGGTGTCCGTACTGGTTTGCCTTCGTAGAGAATGGTAGTACAACCATGAATCAGCGGTGCGTAAACAATGTAAGAATGGCCAACCACCCAGCCAACATCTGATCCTGCCCAGAAAACATCTCCGGGATCAGTATTGTAGACCGCCTTCATACTGTATTTTAAGGCAACGGCATGTCCGCCATTGTCGCGGACAACACCTTTGGGAAGTCCAGTAGTTCCGGAAGTGTATAAAATGTATAAGGGATCAGTCGCGTCCAGAGCAACCGGTTCAGCCGGTTCAGCGTTTTTCAGCAGCTCATTCCAGTCATGCTCCTGTCCGGCTTTCATTTTTGCTTGAGCTTGCGGCCGCTGT
>JACNKY010000095.1 GCA_014381795.1 Pseudomonadota bacterium
ACGAACAATCTCCGCACCACGATTTTTGGCGCCGATAGCCATGGCATGAGTAACGCCGCTGGGATCAGTGTGTCCGTCTCCGGGAGTGTAGGCTCCCATCAAAACGCCGTCTGTGTTCAAGAGCGGGTGTACCTCCCTGATTTCATCAGGTCCCAACAAATGACATTCCGCACCGATTTTATCTAGAACACCTTTCACATAATGAAACCAATCGACTTGATCTTGATTGACCGCCAAACGTACTGCACCGCAGCCGTGCCAACCTGTGGACTGCCCTGTTTCTTCTTCCAGTATTTTGTAAAGTTCCGAGCCGTAGTAATGAATTTTGGCCATGCTCAATGAACCGATGAAATGCGGAATCAAACCGGCGGCGTGCCAGGTTGATCCGGAAGTCAACTCACCTTTTTCAACTAGTACAACATCGTTCCAGCCTTCTTTGGTCAAGTGATACAACAAGCCTACGCCCATTGCTCCACCTCCGATGATTACGACTCTTGCATGTGTTTTCATGAAATGTCCCTGGCCTGCATTCTGTTTCTGGGTATCCGAACAGGAAATTGTTCCCTGATTTTCTGATCGGTCTCTTCGCTCCAGTTCTTTGGAAAATGGTTTTTCAGGATTTCTTTAACTTTTATGTGGGCACGTTGAATGACATCTGTTGAACCTTGTTCAATCCAGTTATTGATATTTTCACGGTCACCAACAAGAGGATAAAGATAATCCGATTGCATTCTACTCAAGGTTTGCTCATGACCTAAATAGTGTCCGGGACCGCCCAGACAAACATCACGTATCGGTCCAAGTCCCAGAGTTTCAGCATTGACTTCTATTCCTCTGACTGTGCGGTTAATCGCGCCTAGCATATCGTTGTCAATAACGTAACTTTCCAGGCAGCATCCCAACAGACTGGCATGCATTCCTGCAGATTCATAAACCAGGTTTGCTCCGGAATGTCCTGCTAATGAAACAGTATAGCCCTTTTCATATCCTGATTGCGCATCAGGAATTTTTGAATCTGTCATACCTGCGGCAATTCCTGAAGGCAAATCGTAGAACTGTGCCATTTGTCCACAGGCTGCCATCAGGACTGCTTGTTCACCGCTGCCTCCACTCATGGCTCCTGTGCGTAAATCCGAAACGAATGGCCACGCCCCAAAAATCGCGGGTGCACCTTCCTTAATTGCGTTTACATAGACAAATCCCGCTAAAACTTCTGCCACGGCCTGTACAACACAACGAGCCAGCGTAGCCGGTGAAGTCGCTCCAGCCTGTCCTGCGGAAAGCAGTAAAATAGGCATTCCACCTCTTACTCCGGCTTCCAGACATGCACTGGCGTCTTCAGCAAATTTCAAAGGCGGAACTACATGACAAACTGACATACTCACAAACGGCCTCTCCCTCCATGCTTTTTCGCTACCTGCAATTAGATGCAGCATTTGTAAGGCTTCATCTACATTTTCAGGAAATGAAAAACTTGTACCTACATGTTTTTTTGTGCCTGAAATAGAAGCGTAACAAGTGTTAAAATCCATTTCACGGACATCTTCCAAGTCTCTGCAGACGATTGATCTTTGAAAAAAATGGATATGTTCTAAACTATCACAAACACGCGCAATGTCAAAAAGATCTGCAGAGGTTGATTCACGGTACTTTCGGCTGATTGGGTCAAGCATATGAACCGCAGCTCCAGCAGTACCGAAATGAACTCTTTTGCCGCTTAACTGCAGATCGTGTTCCGGAGACGCTCCGTAAAGCGTTATGTTACGACCTGCTTTTGCTAAACTTTCTTTGATAACTGAACGTGGAAATAGCAGTCGTCCTTCGGCTGAAACAGTGCAGCCGATTGCAGTGCAAGCTTCAATACAAGTAGGAATTGCTTTGTCCATACCGATCGTTTCCAGGACTTCCAGAACCGCTTCATTGATCTTAGGCAGATCCTCTTCTTTCAAGGGCTTAAAAAGTCCCCCTTCTTGTCCGGGCCGGACAGGTTTCATGTTTTCCGGCAGAGCGGCTGCCCTTTTAGCTTTTCGGGCATTTCTGCCGCCCATGCGGTGTCCTGAATTTGTTGCCATTATTGTCCTCCTAAGAGTGTTTACAATGCTTTGTTGCTTGTTCTACGTCGACGTCTACGAACTTGATTTGTGTCTGAATTATTATTCATGTTAGTTTCAACAGGAAGTTCAATGACTTTTGCCAAGTTTGGGAAGGCATCGACTTTGTGCGGGAATGCCATGGCATTCACAAAATGTTCCTGAAATTTTGTTTCGACGGCAGTTTCTACTTTTTCAACTTCACGTACTATTTCTTCAATTTCCTGACGTGACTGATAATTCAGCAGTGCGATTCTAGCACCAGTTCCGGCCGCATTTCCAGCAGAACTGACTTGTTCCAGATCACAATCCGGAATCAGTCCCAGCACCATTGCGTACTTCACGTCAATATGACTACCGAAAGCACCGGCCAAGCGGATGCGGTCAACTGCTTCAATTTCCATGCGTTCCATCAACAGACGTATTCCTGCATAAAGTGCGGCCTTAGCCAACTGCACTGCTCTGACATCATTTTGAGTAACTTGAATCATCTGTTTCCCACTGGACAAAACATAAGAAAATGTACGGCCCTCAGCAATTATATGCTTACTCTTTGCGGCCAAAGCACCATTGATTACACCATCTTGACTGAGAATTCCTGCTAAATACATTTCCGCAATCACCTCAATGATTCCGGAACCGCAAATTCCGCTGACTCCAATTCCCTTTGTGTCTTTTGCAAAGCCGGGATCGTTCGACCATAATTCAGAACCGATGACCTGAAAACGAGGTTCCAGAGTTTCACGGTCAATCCGCACACGCTCAATTGCTCCCGGTGCAGCCCTCTGTCCGGAAGAAATTTGCGCACCTTCAAAAGCAGGACCTGTTGGACTTGATGCGGCCAAAAGGCGCTCATTATTGCCTAAAACAATTTCAGCGTTAGTGCCGATATCAACCAGCAGGGTCATGGCCTCACGGTGATGCGGGGCTTCCGATAAAATCATACCTGCCGTGTCTGCACCAACGTGTCCTGCAATGCAGGGTAAAACGTAACAACGGGTGTTGATGTGCAGTTTTAAGTTTAAATCTCTGGCTCTAACTCTGACACTTTCATCAGTAGCCAACGCAAATGGCGCTCCGCCGAGTTATATCGGATTAATTCCCAACAGCAGATGGTGCATAATTGGATTACCAACAAATGAAACTTCTACAATTTCGTCTAATTCACGTTTGGCCTGGGTGCTAACTTTTACAGCAAGATCATTGATTGCTTCACGGATTACTTTTGTCATTTCAAGATCACCTCCGGGATTCATCATCACGTAGGAAACACGGCTCATCAAATCTTCACCAAAGCGAATTTGAGGATTCATCACTCCGGCAGAAGCCAGAACTTCTCCTGTTCTCAGATTGCAGAGGTGAGCTGCAACTGTGGTTGAACCTATGTCTACGGCAAGTCCGCACAAAGATTCTCTAAAGCCGGGATATACCGCAATTACCTGTCCTAGATAATCAACTGCTACAGTAACTTTCCAATTACCTTCTCTTAACTCCTTTTGTAGTGAAAGCAGCATTCCCGGACCAAAACGCAGGTCTTTAAGCTGCCACTCACGTTCTAAGGCTTCACGCAGACGACGCAAATCACCTGAAGGATCGTGCATGTCAGGCTGCCAGACTTCGACGTAGTGCAGTTGAACTGGAGGAAGGATTTCAATATCAAAGGCATCAGCATCTTTGCGAATTATCTGCTGATGAACTTGACTGTCTGCTGGAACATCAATGACACAATCGCCTAAAATTTTGGTGGCGCAACTGAGTCTACGGTCCTGCTCGAGGGATTTTTTTGGACGTTCAACGTAAGCCTTTTCCGTATCACTCAGTGCGGAGATGTTTTCGGATTTGGAATTTATTTTGTGTTTGGGGAAATTACCTGTGGCTTGCACAATTTGACAACGTCCGCAAATACCGCGTCCGCCGCAAACAGAATCGATGTCCACTCCCAGAATTTGGGCTGCCTGCAGAACAGGAGTTCCCAAAGGAAAATAACCGCGCTTTCCGGACGGAGTGAAAACTACTCGTGCATCACGTACTTTTGAGGAAAGAGCCATGCTTTTTTTTGGG
>JACNKY010000093.1 GCA_014381795.1 Pseudomonadota bacterium
GACGTTCATCCCGGTCAACATGAGATAATGTCAGTTGAGTTTCCTGTCCAGTCTTGTTAAGTTCAAGCGAATAAAAATGATCTGTACGCAACACATCTTGCATGGCACGCACACAACCATCCGATTTGCACTCTCCTGCTTCAAATTTACCTTTCAGCGCCCTGCCTGCTGTTTTGTATTGGTTGCCCGAAATTACTTCATATTTTCCGGCTAGCACATTTTTCAGGTTTTGAAATATGCTAGCTGTAATTTTACTGGAAAACTGACCGTCCAAAATAAGAGGGGCAAGAACTGCGCTCGGATTAGCAAACGTACTAAAAGGTGCAATAATTACTAAACTAGAGATAAACAAAATAACAATGCAAAAAAACTTTAATTGTTTTCGCTTATTCTCCCTATTGTATACCAGGTTTTCTCTCCGACACGACGGTAAATCGACCACTAAAACTCGCTAATTTACTTGATAATAATTTAAATGAACTCAGCTTAGGTAAGCGTTAGTAGATACAGATTGCAATAATACTGCATTTTTGAAAATATTTGAAAAATAAATTTATATTGTTGAAAATTAATAGTTTAGCAATTCACTGAAATTAACATTTAAATGGAAGAGCAAATTACCCCCCGTGTTTTATATTTAATAACTTTCATAAAGCGTACTTACTTCCGTTCCAGTTAAAGTTCTATTATATATTTTAAGTTCATCTATGTAACCTTTCCAATAGCTACCATTGTTTCTATTTTGTCCAACTTTAAGTAAATCCCAGAGAGTTGGAACAGTACCAAGACAGGTACTACTTGGCCCACCATTTTTGTATAAACAAACCATATTGTCGTTTGTTCCATTATCAGATCTTGTAATCACAAAATGATTCCATATATTGTTATCAAGATCTGCTGTTATCTCTCCACCTGTGGCAAAAAACCTCAATTTACCTGCACTCACATAATCAATTTGAAATCTGCCGTCAGATGTATTGTTGTTTCCAGTTGACATTACAGAAGCATGTGTATTCATTGCAGATGAATCTGGTTTAGTCCAAAATGCAATAGTAAAGTTATCACCTACTGTAATATTATCTGTGTATGCATAAGTGTTATTACCATTAAACCAAGCCGCTTGCCCAGATTTATTACTTTGATTGTCTGCTGTTGAGTAAGTTATCTCACTACCATTATTTTCAGTTAAATCTCTATTGTAAGAACTTTCGTCATTTAAATTACCTTCAAAAGCATAATGTGCTAACAAAGTTGTATCAAGTGTTGATTCAGTTCCAAAATATTTAAGACTGACATTTTTAGATGTATCACTACTGCTGATGGTAAATGAACTTGTTTCTCCAAATTGTTCTGCCTGCGTGGCTGTATTTTCAAGCTCACTTAGAGTAAATTTTTCATCAAAATAAGCGTAAGAATAGAGTTTGATTCCTGTATCAAGAGGGACAGTCAGGCTAACTGTATGCGTACTCAGATCAGTTAAAGCAAACTGATACCGATTTTCCAGAGACAAATATTTTTGGTTAAAGGTGGTGTTGTCAGGAACAAGTGCTATTAATTCAGTATCCGTACCTGCATTAAAACTTGTGCTGACTCGAGCCATTCTTGAAGTTGACTGACTGTGGCTTAACACAATACTGACAGTTGCAGTGGCAGGCCCTTCTTTATCTAATTTTCTGCAGGCATAAAATAGCACAACAATCAGTAAAACACTTAACGATATTATTATGTTACGAATAAAATGCATTTAGCTTTAAATCATCATACTTTATTTTAAATTCAAAATATCTTGTAGATAAATAACTCGATATTTCACTGAAAATAACAAAATCCGTGTTTGCTCAACATGTCTTTATTCTTGAGTTTTGCAATCCAAACTTCTAAATTAACAGTGATCGTAACTTAATTTTATCAACATCAACAATTATGAACAACTTAAAACTAAAACGTACAAAGAGTTGAGAATGAGCATCTTTCAAAAAATATTTTCTTATCTCGGAATCGGTCTTGTTATCTTCATGCTGGCCCGGACTGGGATTTTTGCTGTTCACTATCAAAACTTTAGTTCACTTTCAATAAGTCAGGTCCTACTGGGGTTTTTCTATGGCCTTCGGTTTGATCTAGCATCTTTAATGGTTTTTTCAGGAATACCTCTGCTTTTAATGACTCTCCCATTTCGCTGGTGCACTTCTCAATGGTGGCATATAGCACTTTCCATTCTGGTCTTTTTTATCTTTGTTTTAGAGGGTACAATGTTGATTGGGGACATTATATATTTCGGCTATGTGAAACGGCATCTAACAAACGAATTATTGTTTTTAGGAAAAGACATAAAATATTTAATCAGTGAAGCTGTGGCAAATCCGGGTTATTTGACACTCTGGTTTGGGTTGGTTTTTTTAGGACTGTTTTATTGGCTCAGACTAAGCAAAGTCAAAGTAAGAACGGTACATATGCACTGGCCTAAATTTATCATCTTTTTTGTTTTTGCTATTATTGCGGGACGGGGCGGCATCGGGATGAAACCACTGGCCATTGTACATGCATATTCTTCAGGCAGCAGCAGTTTCGGCAACCTGGTTTTGAACGGAGTTTTTTCGGCTTCCCACTCCAGTTTGTCTGCACCAGTTGAACGTCTCTCAATTTCAAATTCGCAAATCAGCAAAACCTTAAGTTTACCAGAAGATTTCTGGCAGAAGCCATTTCCGTTGGCGCAAACAAATGTTCCAAAATCTGGAAATTCTAACAACTTGGTTGTGCTTTTTGTTGAAAGTCTTACTCCGCGTTATGTTGACAGTTTTGGTGGAAATGATTACAAAATAACACCGAATTTGGACAAGTTGAGTAAAGCAGGTTGGAAGTTCAATCGTTTTTATTCTCACGGTCAACGTAGTATTGAAGGGGCGCAATCAGTGCTGACTGGAATGCCCTCTGTTTTGGGACTACCGACAATTGCAAATATATCAGCAAATTATTCAAAAATAGCTACCATGGCGGAACAGCAGGGTACTTCGACAATTTTTGTCAACAGTACACTGCGTGAATCATTCCTGGCACAGGCTATCGCTGGTTCTACCGGTTTTAGTGAATATTATGGTAAAGAAGATATGCCGCTGCTGCTGGATTACTTTCCGGAAGAAAAAAATCGTAACCTAGGCTGGGACTATGAAACATTGATGTTCAGTTTGGAAAAGATCAAAAACCGTAAAACACCTTTCATGGCTTTCATCAGCCTGAGTACAGATCACACGCCTTTTCCTAAACTGACTGGTCCTTTCAACCGTTATCCTCATCATGCAACTGAAGAGGGCGGTTATCTTAACTCTCTGCATTATACTGACTGGGCGATCGGCGAGTTTATGAAAAAGGTCAAGAAAGAACCATGGTTTGACAATACAATCTTTGTGATCACTGCAGATCACGTCCTTGCTCATTTCCAAAAAGGAGATTTTCTGGAGAAATTTCGGATTCCTTTGATCTTTTATGCTCCGTCCTTGCTGAAACCAAAGTTAATTGAAACAGTTACATCTCAACTTGATTTAATGCCAACCTTTGTGGAGTTCATGAACTTGGACACACAATACACAGCACTTGGGACAAGTCTATTGCAGGAACAAGAATCAGAAGCACTTGTGCGTGAAGGTTCACTGCTTGGGATCATCACTGACCGCGCTTATCTCAAACACTCTTTGGTACGCCGTATGGAGTACGGGAAACTAGTTGATAATGTACCGAACTCTTATTTTGACGAATTAGAAGCACGCTTACTAGCCTGGGACAGGGTTGCGTTTGATTTAACCCGACAGAACAGATGGGCGCCATAAAACTAAATCAAAGGGGAAAACTCGATTAGTACTTAGTCAGGTTTGTTGTTTTAGGAGCAATTATTCCGACTCATGATCGTTAATTGAGCGGGATCTAAACCGACAACTGAGTTTAATGTTAGCTTAAAATCCACTTCGACAAGCTCAGAAAACAGAGCTCAGAGAAAGATTTTAATTCTGTAAGACTAAACGTTTTATTAGAACAACAAAGTAAGAATTTTGTTGAATTTATAAAAGATATAAAGTTCCTAGCGAAAATACTTCTCGTGGAGAGACCTTAGATTCGTAAAAAACGTGACTAATTTTACAATGAAACAATTTTTGAGTGG
>JACNKY010000092.1 GCA_014381795.1 Pseudomonadota bacterium
TGATCAGGATTCTACTCAGGCTTGTTTTGAAGCAGGATTAGTAGACTCACTGAAAGCCGGAACGACAACCATCATTGACCACCACTGCAGTCCTTCCTACATTGAAGGTTCACTCTCTCTACTGGCGGAAACTTCGGAAAAGCTCGGTTTAAATATCAGTACCGCATTTGAAATTTCTGACCGTAACGGTCAAGAAATATTTGAAGCAAGTCTGCAGGAAAATATAGCTGCAATCAGCAAGTTTTCCGCAACTCAGTATGTTCATCCAATGCTTGGTTTGCATGCATCTTTTACTCTCTCAGATGCTTCTTTAAGAAAAATCAGGGACGCTGCAGGTAAGCTCAATTCATGGGGAATTCATGCGCATGTCTCTGAAGACAAAGCAGATGAAGACGATGCCCTGAACAAAGGCTACAACTCAGTTTTGGAAAGGTTAGAGGAATTTGATCTGCTCAATGAAAACGGTCTCATCATTCACGGTCTGCATATCAAAGATTCTGATCTTGAATTGATACAGAAACATGGCTCTCAATTTGTGCACAATCCATCTTCAAATGCGAATAACAGGGTTGGCATGACTCCAAATCAAAATTTAAATAAATTAAAATCAGGGCTTGGAACGGACGGCATGCAGAGCAACATGCTGCGTGAAGGCAAAGAAGGCATGCTTATTCGCAGTTCACACCTTGAAGGCGGTGAAGATAGTGTTGACTACATGCAGTTGTTATTTAAAAATAATGCCGAAATTGCCTCTAAACTCTTCTCCAGAAGTCCTGGTAGCAGCAGAAAATTAGGTTACATCTTACCGGAATACCAAGCGGATTTAGCGATTTTTGATTATTTGCCAAGAACACCGATTAGTGAATCCACCATTTTTGGAAACATTTTTTTTGGCTTGAGCAGTTTACCCTGCGATGTGATGACAAGAGGCGAATTCCGGATTCGTGATTATCAACTACTGGATGTTTCCGAACAGGAAATAAAAGCAAATGCTGTCGAACAGGCGAAAAAACTTTGGAGTAATTTCAACTAGAACCGTGCTCCTACTCTGAAACCGTATAACTTTAAACTTTTTATGGCTGAATTAATTCCGCATCCATTTGGTTCTCTCATAAACCGAATGTTTGACGAGTTAGAAACAGAGCAATCGATTTTTGATTTTCCTGAAAAAAAATTTTTCTGCGGACTTTCCGGAAAAGATTATTCCGTAAATTTTCACGGCAAAAAAAGTTCTTCAGCTCTCGGACCTGCTTCCGGGCCACAAACCCAAATGGCACAAAATATTTTGCTTTCATGGTTGGGTGGATGCAGAATTATGGAATTGAAGACCGTACAAATTCTAGATGAACTGGAAATTCCACGACCCTGTATTGACATGCAGACAGTGGGTTACAATGTTGAATGGTCACAGGAATTACGGATTGAGCAGTCACTGCATGAATATGTAAAAGGTGCGATGCTGATTGAAATTCTGCAGGCCAGCGGCAAGCTGGAACTGGCTGAAAATTTCGGCGACGTGCTGTATGACATGAGTGTCGGTTATGATTTGGCGGGAATTCAATCCGACAAAGTACGGCAGTTTATTGAAGGTATGCAGGATGCGTCCGAAATCGTGGAACATTACCGACAACAAATTCCGGAACAGTACCGTGAATTCCGAAAGCTGGATTTCCAGACGAAACTTTCTGACACTCTGACTCTAAGTACATTTCACGGATGCCCTCCGGAAGAAATTGAAAAGATTATTGATTACCTTTTCCGTGAACACGGTTTGAACTGCATTATCAAACTTAATCCAACTCTCTTAGGAAAAGAAAAGGTACGACACTTATTCAACGAAATTCTGGGTTACGCCGAAATTCACGTTCCGGATGAAGCATTTGAAAATGACGCCAGTTGGGAGCAGGCGCAGGGTTTTGTTGAACGTCTCGGTGAAACCGCAAAAACGCTGGGCTTGTGTTTTGGAGTAAAATTTAATAACACGCTGATTGTGGAAAATCATCGGGACTTCTTTCCGCAAAGTGAAAAAGTTATGTACCTTTCCGGAACTCCCCTGCACGTTTTAGGAATCCATTTGGTACAGCAGTTTCGTGAAAAATTCGGCGACCAATTTCCAATTTCATTTTCCGCAGGCATCGACAAAACCAACTTCGCGGATGCCGTCGCTTTAGGTTTGACTCCAATCACGGTTTGTAGTGATCTGCTGAAAGTTGGCGGTTACAGCAGAAGCAGTGCTTATTACAAAGAGTTAAACTCACGTATGGACAATCTTGGAGTCAGCGATATCGAAAGTTATCTCCTCAAAGCATACGGAAACGCTGAGCAGGCCCTGAAAAATATAGCTTCCGGCGCCGGGAATATTTCCGGAACAGAAGTGGCGGCGGTGGATGCTCTGCGTAAAACGTTGGAAAACGGTGGGGAATTCCGGAAAGTTGCCGGAGCGCAAGTAGCACCGTTGGCGAATGAAATTTTTGAAAAATGGCTTTCTGAAGTTAAATTGCTCAATACAAAAACATATGTCGACGAGGTCACAACACAGGCTCGTTATACTTTAGAAAAAAACTCAAATCCGCCACGGAAAGTCGGAACGACACTTGAACTATTCGATTGCCTCACCTGCGATAAGTGCATTCCGGTTTGTCCGAACGATGCTAATTTTGCACTGAATATACCTCAAGGTGAAACTGAAATATTGGAGTTTGAAAACAATAAATCTAGCTGGTCAGTAAAAGCCAAGAATTCTCTTAAATTAGAGAAAAAATATCAAATTGCGAACTTTGCAGATTTTTGTAATGAATGCGGAAACTGTGATATTTTCTGCCCGGAAGACGGTGGTCCGTTTTTGCTCAAACCTCGGTTTTTCGGCAGTCTGGAAACTTTTCAGGAATTCAGCCACAGAGACGGTTTTTACATTGAAAGTGAGAAAACTTCTGCTCAGGCATCTATTGTATTTTCCCGTTTTGACGGCAAGGAATATCGTGTTTCTGAAACTGGAAATACTGTTAATTATTCCGGACCGGATTTTGAGGTTCAGTTTTCCAAAAACGATCCGGCAAACACAATTTCCGGTGAGGCAAAAAGTCGTGTAAGTTTTTTGAATTATGAGATAATGCAAATGATGAGAGCCTCATATGAGAGCAAGTCCCGCTGACTCACGCACAGGTAATCTACAAAATACAAGGAGAAGAATGGAATTCAAACTAAATGGTAGTAGCATAGATTACGACGGAGATCCGGAATTGTCTTTGATGACATATTTACGTGATGTTAAAAATATAATCTCGCCTAAGGATGGCTGTGCTCCTGAAGGAGTTTGTGGATGCTGTACTGTTCTGTTGGACGGTAATCCTCTTAAAGCCTGTATTTCCCCCATGAGACGTGTTGCCGGAAAAGAAGTCCTCACAATGGAAGGGCTGGATGCAAGCAAAAAAGAAACCGTGATCAATGCCTTTTCCATCGAAGGTGGGCTGCAGTGCGGTTTCTGTACACCGGGAATTATCATGAAAGTCTGGCCCCTGCTGAATCAGGGTTTTGTGACAGAAAGCGAAGTCAACAAAGCCTTAAACAGTAACCTCTGCCGCTGTACTGGTTATAAAAAAGTCACCAAATCATGCCTCTCTGCAGCACAAGCTTTACGTAATAATGCTAAAATCGAGTTGCCTCAAAGCAGCGGTAAAGTCGGTGAAAGCCTACCAAAATATGACGCACTTCGACTTGCCACCGGAGAAGCACCTTATGTAGCTGATCTTAAATTTCCAGGCATGGTACATGGTGCTTTGAAATTCAGTGAACATCCCAGAGCAAAAGTTTTAAAAATTGACACTGCGGACGCAGAAAAATTGGCTGGTGTGCAGCGTGTTTTTACTGCGGACGATGTCCCGGGAGAACGTTACACCGGACTGATTGTTCCGGATTGGCCACTAATGGTAAAGTGTGGAGAAACAACACGTTACATAGGTGATGTCATCGCTGGAGTTGTTGCTGATACAGAGAAAACTGCGCGTGAAGCAGTTGCGCTGATCAAGGTGGAGTATGAGGTGCTGCCGCCTGTTACTGATCCGTTTGAGGCACTTTCCGCAAACTGTGCACAAATTCACGAAAGTGGAAATTTGTTGTCCAACCTTGAGATTAAGCGAGGTGAC
>JACNKY010000091.1 GCA_014381795.1 Pseudomonadota bacterium
TTATCCTGTAGAATTAATCTTTCAACAAGCTGAGCCGCTCTTGCAGGTGTTGATTCATCATCATAATATTTTACAGCTAATTTATACTTTTTCCCGCCAACTGATACTCCACCCATTGAATTTACACGCTCAACAGCGAAATCATATCCTCTTTGAGTATGCAAACCGTTTGTTGAATACTTGCCTGTCAGTGAAATCGCGGAACCAAGAGTAATAGTATCACCTTCCACTTTGGCAAATGCGAGTGAACTGAATACCAGAAGAAGTCCGGACAACAGTGCAATACTAAGTTTGAAGTTTCTCATTTTATCTCCAAATAATTTTATTTAAAGCACTCCCTGAATGGAAATGCAAACATCGATTATTCCGCTTGAATCAAAGACGCTCCCAGCAAACAAAGACTTCATCCTGTGTTTGAAACTGTTATTTTGAGCTTAGACTTCAATCCTCAGAATCTCCCCCCTAGTCTAATGAAGTTAGTATAAAACACCAACTACTTGTAGGTACGCGTGCATTTTAACAAAATAAAAGTAAACCACAAGGGAAAAAACACTTGGTTCAGAAATAAGCAACTTATTGTGCTAAATCATGCAGCAGGCTCAGTTTATGCCATATCATGTTTTGGTTTTAAAATGATTTGCTTGACTGCAAAATTAAGCTTAAATTTTTTCCTGATCACTCTGTCAGCAGGCAAAACTAAGCAGAACTTACAATCAGGATAAAGCCGGAGGTTTTGAGTCAGGATTTCCTTTACGGAAACGCAGCAGTTGTTTAAGTAAATAGGAATGTCTTTTTGGAGAATAATCTACATCACTGGCGGCTTTGCGGATAACATCAAGTGCTTTCTTTGTATCACCGGATTGAAAATAAGCTTCGGCCAAAGTATCTAAATTGTCTATGGTAGCTAGCAGGTCGACTGATTTTTGGGCTAATTTCATTGCTCTCTCAAGATTGCGTAGTTGCCTGTCCTGAGCAGTTAGATAGAGCCAGGCAAGGTTGTTCAGCACCAAATCGTTATCCGGGCGCACAGCAATTAGTTTTTCATACAGTTCGATCGTTGCCGCTTCATTGCCTAACAATGTTTCAACATTTGCCAGCCTGAAGCTGACATCAAATGCCTGCGGATGTTTCTGTAAAAATTTTCTGTAGTGCTTCCGGCTTTGTTCGAGTTTTTCCAGTCTCTCATAGACCCAACCCATGCGTGCGTGAATCCAGGAGTTTTCCGGAATAACTTTTGAAACTACTTCAAAGTGCTTCGCCGCCAGTTCTCTGTTTCCGAGCATTTCATGAAAATAGCCCCATTGCTCGTGCATCCACGGCGGCAGTTTTTTTGATGTCATGTCCTGCGGTTCAAGGATAATCTCTTCCGGAGCGCCTTCCAGCAGATAATGCAAATTTTTCAACACCTGCCGAGTAAAAGGATCTGTACGTACAGCGGTGATTTTCTGCCAGGCTTTCTCAGGAGTTTGACTCACAATTGCTTTTAAAACAGGCAGCAAAATTTCATGTTCATCACTAAACCAGCGACTCTGTTGGTCTTCCGGAAGTAGTAGCAAATGAAGATTCCACGCCCAGAGACTGCCTGGATTTTCGTAGAGAGCCTGTGTTATATTTTGACGTGCCGTCGAAATTTTATTCAGTTTCCATTGAGTAAAGCCCAAGTGGGTCAGCAGCAGAGAATTGTATGGACGTAATTTCAGCAGTTTCTGAAAAACTATTTCTGCTTCCTGCCAGCGTTGCTGAATTTTGTACAAACGACCCTGAGTCTGCAGTAAACCCGGAGAATCTTTGTGCTTCTTCAGTCCTCGCTTGAGCAACTTTTCCGCTTCTACAAATTGCTCTTGTTTCAACTTTAACTGTGATAATTCCAGCAACGCCCATTCCGAATCAGGTTTTTGCTTGAGAAAGTTTTTAAGTTCTACTTCAGCAGTTTCTGTGTTTGCTATTTTCAGCAATAAGCCAATTTTTTGAATACGTGCCCATTCAAAATCATTTGAAACAGAGAGTGCTTTATTGAACCAGAGCAGAGCCTTTTCCGGATGATTTAAGT
This sequence comes from Pseudomonadota bacterium, assembly GCA_014381795.1. Lineage (GTDB taxonomy): Bacteria > SAR324 > SAR324 > SAR324 > NAC60-12 > Arctic96AD-7. The sequence continues at coordinate 2,051 of JACNKY010000091.1, forward strand.
TTTTTTCATAAAATCCTATTTTGGCCAGTGCGGCGGCGTTATTAGGTTCCAACAGCACAAAGGACCTCAAAATATTTGCTGCTTTTTCAAAAAGCCTGTGTGACTCATAATATGCAACAAGTTTTTCAATCAGTCTGGTTTCAGTGGGAAATTTTTGCAATCCACGTAAAAGTGTGTTTTCACCTTTTTCAAACAAAAACTCAGTCCAATAGAGACGATTCAGACGATTGATGACCAGCAAATTTGCAGGAGCATTTTCCATCAACCATTCGTAACGTTCAATTGCTTGCTCATTTTTTCCCAGCATTTCCAGAGCATGTCCGACCTGCTGAATTGCCCATTCGTTTTCCGGATCATGTATTAAACCCTCTTCAAAAGAGAGCAGTGCCGATTCCCATTTTTCCTGTGAGAGATAAACAACACCCAAACGGAAGCTGGCCCATGGATAGTTTGAATTTAAAGTCAAGGCGCGCCGCAGGTGTATTTCTGCGATCTCAAATTTATCCTGGGTCCAGAACCAATTTCCATAATGCGCCTGTACCCAACTGTTATCCGGAAACAATTTCAGCATATGCAGCAGAGTCTTCCGTAGATCTTCCGTAATTTCCAAGGAGTTTTGCTGACTTGCCTGATTCAACTCTTTTTCCTGCAAAACAGTAAGACGCTGCAGGTATAGCTTTGATTCCGGAGATAGTTCAACTGCACGCAGCATGGATAATTTTGCTTTGTGAATATCGTCAATTCTCTCCCATAAAACAGAAATCCGTAACCAGAGATCCGGATTACGCTCATTAATTTCACTAGCGCTAATAAACGCGTCCAGCGCCTTTTCAGACTGATCCGGAAGATTTGGGGTAGTTTTCCGGGATAAAATTACACCGGTCAGATAGTGTGCTTCAAACAAATCAGGTTGCAAAGTGATTGCTTTTTGAGCATCTGCAAGGGCGAGTTGCTGTTTTTCCATGCGCCAGTAAAGCTGTGCGCGATCTAAATAAAGCAGTGCTTCATCCGGATGTTTGCTGATTTGTGCAGAGTAAAATTTTTGAGAATCGTTATAATAACCAAAGCCCTGAAAGAGACCTCCCTCCAGCCGGACAAGCGCGATCGCGTCAGGTATACGTTGCTGTCCCACACGGAGAACCGAAAAAGTTTCAGTGTAGCGTCCATGACTTTCAAGATATTGAGCCAGCCTGACATAAGCTAATTCATGAACAGGATGAATCCGGACAGCATTGCGTAAACGTTTTTCTTCTATAATCTGAACTGGACTTTTATAAACCTGACAGGCAACAGAGAACCATATTACCACAAAAATAAATAGGCCAAATACACAACGGTTTTTCATAACATCTTTTCTTATCCTTCAGCATTCAGACTCTGGTATGGAACTTCCCAGTTTGGCAGCATAGGTTCCAAACCAAAATTCAAGCCACCTATTTTTTCAATCACAACCAGCAATAATTCTGAAGTCAATACTCCGTCTGGATATACCAATAAGAGTGGATAGTATTCTTTTTTCCCAAACTGTTTCTTTATACTGTTATTCAGTTGAAAGAGTTGCAATAGATATGACAACAATTCCTTATTTCCCCCCTGAAGTTGATCAAGCAAATTATCAAGAGTAAGGGTGTAATCCTGATTCTCGAACAAATTGTAATATTCAATCCGATCCGCAAAACAGCGAATAAAAATCGGTTTTACATATCCCGGCGCACCCACCCATTCAAATTTGATACGCTTGGGTGTTGAAGGAGAATCTGCATCCTGAGGAACTACGAGTAAAAAACTGATCGAAAGGAAAGCCAAAACTCCCATCGTGCTGAGCAGTACACTCAGGAAAGGAAACAGTGTTATACGGGGAGAATGAGAGACGTGCCTCATTGATTTGATGCTTGGTTGTTAGTTGGCTCTTCTTCGTCCTGCAAGGCTGCTGTTTTCGAATTTGCGGACTTTTCTTTGTTATTCTCAATTTGATTAAGCTCATTCACTTCATCATTTGCAGCAAACAAAGATTCACTGAATTTTTGAATCAAAGGCTGCAGCCCTCCGACTTGCGCCGCCAAACCTTTTGAATGCTGCTCTACTGATT
>JACNKY010000088.1 GCA_014381795.1 Pseudomonadota bacterium
CAGGTATTTTACTTCTTTCTCTTTCCATGGATTATTTTCATAGCGACTATTCCAGGTTCAGTTATGACTTACCTCTTCGCTGGACTGGCAGCACAATTGCTGAATTATCTTCCAGAAAAAACTGAAACTGATGTATAAAAAAATATTTCCAGTAAACAGTTTGCACTACATGTTTCATTTCAATTTCTTTAAGACGGAGGAGACTTGAACCAGTACAGCGCAATGATTACTGACTTTCTGCATAAATGCGGGGATGCGGAAAAAGAGTTCGTCAGTGAAAACGAGTGGTGGGTTGTAAGCGGCTCAGTCAAGGTGCAGATTTTCCTCACAAACATGGAAGATAATGCAGAATTGATTGTTGCGGCAAATCTTTTTCAGTATCCCGAACAAAATGCTGATGTTAACGCATATGTGCTTAAACTTAACGGAACTCTGAAGTTAAAAGGGGTGAGTTTTGGGATACGTAATCAGCACCTGATCCTAAGTTATCTCAGGCCGGTCCAGGGACTTGATCCTGATGAACTTGAATGGATCATCGCCAGTATCGCTGTAATTGCAGATGAATACGACGATTTCTTACTTGAAAAATTTGAACTTTAAAAAAAACTGCTAATTTAATAATCGTAGTTAAGCCGTTTCCACATTCTGTTTATCCTCCCTCTGCCTGTCTTCTTTTTTAGCGAAAAGACTCTTCAAACCCTTACAAAAGAATTACTACGCATCTCATGTCCGATGCTAGTTGACTCGCCGTGTCCGGTGATCACAGAAATGTCTTCATCAAGTGTGTAAAGTTTTTCCCGAATGGATTCCTCGATCTTCTGATAGTCACCTCCCCATAAATCTGTCCGGCCAACAGAGCCCTGGAAAAGAGTATCACCCGCAATCAACAGCTTTTGCTTTTCAAACAAAAAACACATGGAACCGGGAGTGTGGCCTGGCGTATGAAGAGCCTTGCCCTGTATACCTCTCACCTCAATTTCCTCTTCATGTTCCAGCCATTGATCCGGTGGAGGAGGTTTTTCAAAAGGAATTCCGAACATCCGGCACTGATCTTCCAGCATGTCCCAAAGAAACAAATCATCATGGTGCAATGCCAATTTTGCCCCGGTCGCCTCTTTCAATTTTCCTGAAGCAAGAAAATGATCCAGATGCGCATGTGTGTGAATAATACGTTCCACCTGCAGATCTAACTCAAGTAAACGTTCAATCAGCAGTTCCGCGTCACCTCCAGGATCTACCACAATTGCTTTCCGGCTGACAGGATCGCCCAAAATGGTGCAATTACACTGCAGGTGACCGACAGGCAGAGTTTCTACGATCAACTCAGGTACAGTCATTAAGCAGTCTTCTTTTTGGTGGCTTTATTTTTCCCGCCTCTAGCTTTTGGCGGCGGTGCCTCCGCAATAATTTTGAGACACGCGGCTTCATCTAAACTTTCCGGTTCAATACCTTTTGGTATTTTATAATTCTTCTTTCCGGACTTTATATACGGTCCGTAACGGCCGTCCAGCACAAGAATTTCGCCAAAATCATGAATTGTGCTTTTAGCTTTTTTCTCCAGACCTTCACGGACAATCTCAATCGCTTGTGCTAAATCTGTTTTAAGCGGATCTTCACCTTTTGGCAGGGAGAAGAAATTTTTTCCAAGTTTTACATAAGGTCCGAAACGTCCGTTATTGACTATAATTTCCTCACCGTTTTCGTAGTTTCCAAGTGTACGCGGCAGGGCGAAACATTCCATGGCCTCTTTGAAGCTTACATCTTTGAGATTGAGGTTGTCCGGTAGAGAGGCAAAGCGCGGCTTTTCCTCATCTTCACGAGTACCTATCTGCACCATTGGTCCATATCTGCCGATACTTACACTGACAGGTTTTCCACTTTCAGGATCAGTACCCAATTCTCTGCGTTTAAGCACTTCAGCACGTGTAACAGATTCGTCTTTTTCTACAACTCTTTCGTGAAATGGTTTGTAAAAAACACCCATCATATCAACCCATTCTTCCTCACCATTTGCGATACGGTCAAAGTTCCGTTCAATTTTCGCAGTAAAGCCTAGATCTACAATTTCCGAAAAATGATTCGTCAGAAAATCAGTTACAACTTCACCAATTGAAGTCGGTTTGAGTTGCTTTTCTGGAGTAACCTCCACATAACCACGATCCTGGATTGTAGAGATAGTTGGTGCATAAGTCGAAGGACGTCCAATACCTTCAGATTCCATTTTTTTAACCAGGGAGGCTTCTGTGTAACGCGGCGGAGGTTTAGTGAACAATTGCTCAAGATTTAATTTTTTCAAAGGTAGTTGTTGATCTTTTTCGACTTTAGGCAGGATCACATCTTTTTCAACTGCCGCAGTATTTGGATCTTCAAGACCTTCAGTATATGCCTGCAGAAAACCAGTAAAAACTACGCGCTGTCCTTTTGCCACAAAAAGACACTCTTTTTTTGCTCCAGCTGCTATCTTCAAGGTGGTGCGTGCAATTTCTGCAGGTGCCATCTGAGAGGCCAGGGTACGTTTCCAAACCAGACTGTAAAGGCGGAATTGGTCTGAACTCAAATGATCCTTGACAGTACTCGGTTTGAGGGAAAGATCAACCGGACGAATTGCTTCGTGTGCTTCCTGTGCGTTTGCTGTACGGTTCTTGAATTTTCGCGGTTCTTTCAAACCAAATTTTACACCATATTCTGCATTTATAACTTCCTGTGCCTGTGTCAAGGCCTGTTCCGCAAGTGCTACTGAATCGGTACGCATATAGGTGATCAAACCTCCGCTGTAATCCGGAATCTCAAAATTTCCTTCATAAAGCTGTTGGGCCACCACCATTGTCCGTTTGACGGAATATCCGAGTTTTACAGACGCTTCCTGCTGGATGGTTGAGGTTGTGAACGGTGCGCCTGGTTTGCGGCTTGCCATTCGCTCTTCGATTTCACTCACCACAAAATCTCCCTGCTTTATGCTGGCTTCGATCTCAAGAGCAGTTGTTTCATTGACTACTTTTGCGGTTTTCCCTTCAAGCTTTTTCAACTCTGCGGAAAAATCGCTAAAGTCTGCGCGAATTTTCCAATATTCTTCCGGGATAAATTTTCTTATTTCTCTTTCACGTTCAACTAAAATATAGACTGACACACTCTGCACTCTGCCTGCTGAAAGTCCAGGTTTGATTTTTTTCCAGAGCAAGGGTGACAGTTCATACCCTACGGCTCGGTCAAGAATTCTGCGTGCCTGTTGCGCGTCGACTAACTTTTGATCTACTTCTCGTGGATTTTTCAGCGCATTGAGAATCGCGGGCTTGGTTATTTCGTGAAAAACAATCCTTTTAACTGGACGTTTTTGTATACCAAGTGCTGCCAGCAGATGCCATGAAATAGCTTCACCTTCACGGTCTTCATCGGTTGCAAGGTAAACGACTGTGTCCTTGTCGATCTGTTTCTTCAGTTCACTTACTGTTTTTTCTTATTCTTGGAAATCTCATAATCAGGAGCAAATCCATTTTCTGGATCAAAACCAAGTTTACTTGAAGGCAAATCCCTTACATGCCCCATGGAAGCAGTGACCGTGTAGTCTTTGCCCAGAAAATTACTGATTGTCCGGGCTTTAGCCGGTGATTCTACAATAATTAAATTTTTTGCCATACTTTTCTATGCAGTCAATGAATCCTGAATGCTAATCTTCAAAAATGTTTTTAAAATTGATAACTCTAAAATATTCTCAATGCTAGTGCAGCATAATAATTTTTTAATTGTGACTTAACACAAGCTCTGATGCACTTCATTTTAATTAATAAACGAAAAAATTAATTTAATTCTGAACGAGAATGTACCACCTTGTCTAACAAACCGTATTCAAGTGCTTCTTCTGCGGTAAACCAATTATCACGGTCAAGGGCTTTTTTTATTTCTTCGTGACTTTTACCTGTTTGATCTGCATATAACTGAACCAGATGGTCACGTGTTTTTAAAATTTCACGTGCCTGAATTTCACACTCAGAAGCCCGTCCCTGATATCCCATTAACAAAGGTTGGTGAATCATTATCTTTGATTGCGGCATCGCAAATCGACGCCCTTTGTCTGCAGCTAAACTCAAAATTGAACCCATGCTCGCAGCAAATCCTGTCACAATA
>JACNKY010000087.1 GCA_014381795.1 Pseudomonadota bacterium
TGGAAATGGCGGGAAACCCTGAATTAAATTTTGGTTTTGATTTAATTATAAATTAGGCCCCTTTAAGGAGAGGGGGGGTTTTTTTTTTTTTTAAATAGCACAAGATCCAGAATTTACTGCTTTGCCTCTCTGACTCATTCATGCGTTTTTTTTGGCATCATCTGAGTTCTTTTAAATAATCCAGTCAACGTTTTGTGTTTTGTGGTTCTCTGAAGTCTTAGCTATGGTAAGCTCAACCTTGCTACCCTTGCATTCATTCGATTAATTTGTGTAGTACGCAAATATCCTCAATTAAATCCCCTCTGACATTATTTGTATTACTGAAGATATCGCTTGTAATCATTTGTAGTTAAAAGATGAGCGGGCTAAACACATGTAAAATATGTCTTTCTATCCAAGCTATCCGCTTTTATGAGGGAGTTCCGCTAATTAGTTCAATCGTTATTTTTTCAGGAACGGTAATCGCCGGAAACACATTTGTTATTTGGCGTGATGTGGTCAATGTTGCTGCAAGACTGGAAAGCTGCAGAGTAAGAGGTAAAATTCACATCTCTGAAATATCCAAAGATTATCTATTTATAACTTAAATAATCAGGAGAAAGTAGAAGGGAAGCTTTATATGCATCCAGCAAGGGAAAATACAGGAAGCAGCACTAAAGGGGATAGCAGTTTATTATTTGTTGAATAATTTGGGGAAGTGTAAACAGTAAATACGCTGCTTGAGCGCTAACATAATAAATTACAGCAAAACAAAGGAAAACCCGATCAGCATTTATTTCTTGTAGGAAAGTTGATGCGGTTTAGCGTTCCTTTTAGATTAACTTTAATAGTCTCACCGCACTGAAATGAGCGTAGCAAAGTACCAAAGTTGCTGATTTCATCTTTGAGAGCAGGGGAAGGCGTGAGTTCTATATTAAGATCAATTAATGACATCCGCGGACGTTTCTCATTGAGACGAATTGTTCCTTCAATCATACCATCAAAAGATCCTTTTATTTGAATCTTCCTAACGGCAATTAAAGGCCCCAGTTGCAGGTCAAACAGCACCTCTGAAAAATCAAGATCCGGAAGTTGTATGCCAAGCAGATATCCACCTCCAGAAATACGGATTTCTGCATCTATCAACCTACCCTGTAGGTTGCCTTCAGGAAACTGGGCTTGTTGGCTCTGCAGGGCATTTATATTTTCAATTTGAGATGACAAAGAAAGCCTGCCGGAAACAAAGGCATATGGTAATGCGGCAATTAGCGGGACTTGTTCAATTTTAACTCCTGTAAGAGTAATGTCGAACATTTTCCGGGATCGCAAATCAGTATAAACCTCGATTGTGCCTCCATGGAGTTGTCCAAGTATTTTGGCTTTTCCGGAAGTTATAAGCGGAACAAAAAGCGCCTCCACATTTTTGATAATAAGCAGTCGGACATCCGGGGTTGCTGCCAGCCATCTAGGAGTTCGCAAGGCAATTTCGGGTGTACTGACTTTTAACCAACTTAACTCTAAAGCTTCAATCTCAACAGGGATTCCTGTTTGTGTTGTCAAACGTAACTGAATCGCGTTCGCGATTGATTTACCGGGGAAATTCTCCTTAAAACCCCAAAAAGCCAGCACAATGACAAGTAGCAATCCTATTATAAATAATAACAACCGTTTTAATAACCGCATTTGCCTCATCCTTCCTGTTGCTTGTGTACCTGAAAAGAGGCACGTACCTGCCGATTTCCTGGGCTGATACTGATGCTCAAATGTGAAGTCCTTAAAACAGGCCGATGGTTTTCCAACTGATATAGCATAGTCAAAAGTTGATCCAGTTTAAGTCTGTCCAAACCTACTTTGACACCTTCTGTCCCTTTTTGAACATTGGTCAGTACATTAAGTTGTAAATTATCCTGAATCTCAAGGGAGCGGGCGACATTTTCAACAAAAGAACTGAGAGCCTGCGTCATTACAGGGGCGGTTGGGGTTCGCCGTAGCTGATCCCACTCATTCGAATGTGAACGGATTTTCTTAATTTGAAGTTCCTGCTTATCAAGTTGCAGTAGCAGGTTGTTTTGCTGAAGGTTGAGCTGTTGCATTCCCCACATTCCTGCCAGCACAAAAACCAGCAGAAACATAAAAGAGACAAGAAGCTGCTCCCTCATCGAAATTTCAGGCATGGAAAAAGTTTATTGAGGAGGGTGTAAATCAGTCACGTTCGCTGAGAGTTATATATTCCCGCTTAGTATGCCCTGTATAAATCTGGCGTGGTCGTCCAATCTTTGAGATACCGTTCCGCATTTCTAGCCAATGTGCTATCCAGCCTGGCAGACGTCCAATAGAAAAAAGCACGGTGAACATGTCTGTAGGAAAGCCCAGTGCTTTATAGATGATTCCACTGTAGAAGTCCACATTTGGATATAGATTACGCTCAATAAAATATTCATCTGTCAGGGCTGCTTCCTCAAGTTGTTTGGCGATATCCAACAACGGGTCGGCTGTCCCAAGCAGGGCCAGAATTTTATCACAGTAGCCTTTTAGAATGGTAGCTCGAGGATCAAAGTTTTTATAAACACGATGTCCGAAGCCCATTAAACGGAAATTGGAATCTTTGTCTTTGGCCAATTTAACAAATTTTTGTACGTCTCCACCGTCCTTGTGAATTTGCTGCAGCATTTCCAATACGGCTTGATTTGCTCCGCCGTGTAAAGGTCCCCAAAGTGCCGCGATTCCGGTTGAAATTGAGGCAAACAGGTTCGCCTCACTGCTGCCAACTAACCTGACTGTGGATGTTGAACAATTCTGTTCATGATCTGCATGTAAAATAAAAAGTACGTTCAGGGCTTGCACAAATTCTGGTGGGACTTCGTAATTTGTTGTAGGTACTCCAAACAACATATTTAGAAAGTTTTTAGCATAAGTAAATTCGTTTATCGGATAAACAAAGGGCTGGCCGATATTTTTTTTGTATGACCAGGCTGCAATAGTAGGTAGTTTACCCATCAAACGCCAAATTGCCAAATCTACCGCATCACTATCGGTTGCACTGAAATCAGGATAGAATGTGGAAAGTGCACAGACGATGCTTGAAAGAATTGCCATTGGATGTGCGTCCTTAGGAAAAGCCTGATAAATATGACGTACATCTTCGTGCAACAGAGTGTGCTGTTTAACATTGTATTCAAAGTCGTCCAACTGTTGAATTGAGGGTAATTCACCGTAAATCAATAAATAACTGACTTCCAGGAAATTTGACTTTTCCGCAAGTTGTTCAATTGGATAACCTCGATAACGCAAGACACCCTTCTCTCCATCAAGGAATGTGATACCACTTTCACAGGATCCTGTATTGACGAATCCTGGATCAAGAGTTATAACTTTTGTTTGCGAACGCAGTTTACTAATATCAATGCCTATTTCACCTTCGCTGCCCTTAATTAGAGGGAGATCAACAGATTTTTGATTGACTTCAAGTTTTACTGAATCTGACATGGTGTCACCATTTTTAAATAAATGTTGTATGTAGTAGAAATGATTTTACCTACCCCCTGCCGACAGGGTACCATATCTGAACCAAAGAGCAAGATATTCAACCTAACAATTTATGATTTTTAATGAATAGTTTTGTGGATTTGAAGGAGAGAATATCCAGAATTTCTACTGTTCTATAATCGTGTCTTCTGGTCTTTCAGGCATATCTTGAGTCTTAATCTTACTCTGCAGCCAGTATTTAATCGCATTTCTGCTACTCGGAATCAGCAGGACAAAACCGACTGTGTCTGTTAAAAACCCTGGAGTGAGAAGTACAAGTCCGGCTATTCCAATTAACAACGCGTCAAGCAGTTCTGCAGACGGCATACGTCCTTCTCGCAAACTTTCCTGTATCCTGAATAAGGTTTGTAATCCCTGAATACGGGCTAAATATGCACCTAGAAATCCAGTAAATACTACCAGGGCAATTGAAGTGAATACTCCGAAAACTGAGCCTATTTCTATCAACAGATAGATTTCGACAACAGGGATAATGGTAAATGCGAGAAACAACTTTAATAACATAAGGCGAAGACTCTGTTGTCTGTCTTAAGTAGGTCCGAAAAAATCATAAAGAATCTGAACTAAC
>JACNKY010000085.1 GCA_014381795.1 Pseudomonadota bacterium
TCTTTTTCTAAAATATATCCACGAATGAGACCTTCATCATTTTTTGCCCAAACTACAAAAACATCTGCAATTGGCGAGTTTGTGATCCACATTTTGTTTCCTGTAAGTTGAAATCCGCCTTCAACTTTTCTTGCACGTGTTTCCATGCTTCCCGGATCAGAACCGTGATTTGGTTCAGTCAATCCAAAACAACCTATCCATTCTGAGCTGGCGAGTTTTGGTAGGTATTTTTTACGCTGATCTTCACTACCATAAGCGTAAATTGGATGCATCACCAAACTGGACTGTACGCTCATAGCGGAACGGTAACCTGAATCCACCCTTTCAACTTCACGGGCAATTAATCCGTAAGACACATAATTGGCTCCAACTCCTCCATATTCTTCAGGAATGGTTGAACCTAAAAATCCGAATTCACCAAATTCATTCATGATTTCACGGTCAAAAAACTCATTGCGATTTGCATCCAAAATTCTTGGCATTAATTTGTCCTGACTGAAATCACGCGCTGTGTCCCTGATCAAACGTTCCTCTTGAGACAGTTGGGTGTTAAGCAGCATTGGGTCAGCCCACTCAAAGGCTGCACGTTGATTGGATTTTGTCATCTGAAATTCTAAAATAAAATTGAGATTAAAATTTGTTATTATAGTGAGTAAATTCGATAACTTGCAATTTCAATCTGAATTGTTCAGCAAGTTGTGCTAGAATATTCAGCAATAAAACAGCAGTTAATTAGCAACTTCCATCTTTGCTTTATACGCTAAGAATGATTTTCACTAAAGTCAGTATCGATTAATGCAACAACCTCGAAAAAGCACTTCCGGAGCACATGGGACTGTTCGTGATTTAGATTTTAAGGAACGTCTGGGGGCACTCAATAATCTTCCTGAATTTTTCGGTTTGATCTGGAGTTGTGACCACTGGTTGGCAGTCTTGAATATCCTGCTGCGTGTTATTAGAGCTTCTTTACCTCTCTTGATGCTGTATGTGGGAAAACTCATAATTGATGAAATTGTCCGTATTTCTGTATCAGTAAGTTCACCTGCAGTTGAAAATCAGGAGATGTCGATTTTGCTGACATTGGTTCTGGTTGAACTTGGACTGGCAGTATTATCTGATTTGTTGGGACGTGGAATAGCTTTAGTAGAAAGTTTGCTTGGTGATCTGGTATCACACGAAATTTCTTTGCGTTTGATGGAACAATCCGCAAGACTTGACTTGGAATGCTTCGAAGATGCTGAATTTTATGATAAACTTGAACGGGCACGTCGTCAGGCGTCAAGCCGCATTTTATTGATGTCACAGGCATTGACACAGTTACAGGACGCGATTACGGTATTATTTTTAGCAGCAGCTCTAATCACTTTTAATGCATGGCTTTTGCTGCTGCTTGCTATTACGCTGATTCCTGCATTTTTAGGAGAAACGCATTTCAACAGTCAAAGCTATTCTTTGATGTACGGCTGGACGCAGGAACGCCGTGAACTTGATTATTTGAGATTTGCGGGAGCAAGTGAGGAAACGGCAAAGGAAGTTAAGATATTTGGTCTGTCTGATTTTTTTGGCAGCCGCTACAAGAAGTTAGCAGGGGAATATTATCATGCTAACAAAAATCTGTCTGTACGTCGTGCAGCCTGGGGAGGTTTGCTTTCAATTCTCGGTAGTATAGGTTATTACACGGCTTATGTTGTTATCATTTTTCGTACAGTAAACGGTGAATTATCGCTTGGTGATCTGATCTTTCTTTCCGGTTCTTTTTTGCGTCTGCGTTCTTTAATGGAATCGATTTTAATCCGTTTTTCCAGCATTGCCGACAGCGCGCTATATCTGAAGGATCTTTTTGATTTTCTTGAAATGGAGCCTAACATCAGTTCAAAGAAAAATGCACTCCCATTTCCGGAAACTATTCGAGAAGGCTTTACTTTTGAGCATGTAAGCTTCCGTTATCCACAGACTGAACAATGGGTATTGCGTGATATCTCTTTTACTTTACATCCTGGTGAAAAACTAGCTCTGGTTGGTGAAAATGGAGCAGGTAAAACCACTCTGGTTAAGCTGCTGACACGGCTTTACGATCCTGATGAGGGAAGGATTTTGCTGGAAGGACATGATTTGCGTGACTACGATCTGGATGGATTACGGGATGCGGCAGGTGTTATTTTTCAGGATTATGTGAAATATCACCTGACGGTCGCAGAAAACATCGCTGTAGGGCGAATTGACGAGCGAAACAATGAGGCTAGAATCGTGGAAGCGGCTCAACGTAGTTTGGCTGATACTGTTATAGACAAGCTTCCTGACGGCTATCAGCAAATGATCGGACGCTGGTTTAAACAAGGTACAAATTTGTCTGGAGGAGAATGGCAAAAAATCGCAATTGCAAGGGCCTACATGCGTGACGCGCAGTTGCTGATCCTGGATGAACCAACAGCGGCTTTAGACGCACGTGCTGAGCATGAGGTTTTCAGACGTTTTGTTGAACTGACTTATGACAAATGTGCGGTACTGATTTCTCACCGTTTCTCGACTGTACGTATGGCCGACAGAATCGTTGTATTGCATGAAGGGAAGTTATTGGAACATGGAACACATGAAGAATTATTAGCAGCCCAAGGGCAATACTCAGAGTTGTTTCAACTGCAGGCAGCAGGTTATCGTTGACCAATCAACGGGTCTAACTTTTTTCTTTACTCTTCATGAAAGTAATGGACTATTTTGCGTACAATTCATAATGTGCCGGACATGCCTTGAAGCTTCACGGATCTTGTAAAAAGGGCGTTGCAGCGCACGCGAAAATCTGCGCGTAGTAAACAAAATCCTTAATTTTTTTGCAGAAAGTGTTTTAAAATCTAGCATGGGAAATTCATGACTAAGATTTATTAGAAAACGTCGCATTCCGGTTTGTCCATGATTATATGCTGCTGCCGCCAGAATAACTCTTGCTTCTGCTGAAAGATCAAAATTCTTTTTATTTCTACGCCACTGATAGCGATAATAGTGACTGAAGAGCAATGTGGAGGCAAGAATGTTTGTTTCAATGTTGTAGGTGCTCGATGATGAACTGGCATATTTCTCTGCAAGCATTGTTGAAAAAACTTTATGCATGTCTATATAACGAGCGGGGAGGATTCTTCCACGTCTTATTTTTTTGCTGAGGAACCACAGTAAACCGATATTATCTCCATATGAATGACCGTCTTTGACCAGCTCTTTTCCCACTTCACGCATAAAAGCAGAGGTGAGTTGAGTAAATTCTATATTTTCCGGAATCGGAGAAATAATTGGTAAATCAAGATTGAAACCGAGGTTTTGCAACCAAATTTGTATTTGAGGATCACTATATACTTGATTCAGATGAACCGCTGTTCTTTGAATTAATAATTCCTGTGAAGAAAAGCCGCGTAAACGCCTTACTTCACGTAATGCAATGGTTGTGAGTTGACCGACGCCTTTAGCACCGGTAGAACTGTTTGCCAGGTAATCAAATTTTGATTCTTGAAAAAACAAACAAAAAAGCGCTGGGTACGGTACCTCAAAAAAATGAGCTGCAGCTTGAATTGTGATTAAGACCCTCAGTAAACGCTCCTCGGAAAAACCGTAGGCTTTATTTGATGAAAATCGTTTAAGAGTCTCACGATACCAGCGACTGTCGATGAAATGGTCTGCCAGACCTTCTAAATCTTTTTGAGACATGAGACGCCCTGTACCGCGATTGAAACGTAACCTGCTGATAGATTCAAACTGAATAAAGGTCAAGAAAATCCTGCGCATACTTGCATTGATGTCTGGATCATTTTTATTTTCAAAGTAAGATTTATGCTTGTTCGTGATGTTCTGCTGCAATTGGACAGAACTCATATTTTGAGGAAATTGCAGAATTTCTAAAGGTCTGCCAGATCTTGCAGGAGAATCGAGAGCTATAAGTTCATCTGCAACAGAAGGTAAGTGTTTCTGTTGCAGCACCACAGGCAGATAATAGTTAGGGAAATATGGAGGAGGTGTTTTTTCTGGCAAAGTCAGTAACAGGATAAGAAATAATATATACACTGCCGGCAGCATTACAGGATGCCTCAATGCAGCCAAAAT
>JACNKY010000084.1 GCA_014381795.1 Pseudomonadota bacterium
GGCGGCAAAGACAGTCGCGGACTCAATTTCAGTCGATATACCAAGCACCGGCCGCCTTGCGGTGAAAACTTTCAAACCATTCGCTGGACATTGTTTTACGGTAACGGACGAAGAGATCCTATCCGCGCAAAAAGAACTATCTTCTTCCTACGGACTTTTTTCGGAACCTGCAGCAGCAACTGCTTATGCAGGATTTTTGAAACAGAAAGCAGCTTTAGATTCAAGCGAGACATGTGTTGTTCTTCTCACAGGAAATGGCCTCAAAGATATTAACTCTGCAACTGCAAAAATTGTTGTTCCTGAAAAATCCATCAACTCGCTGGATGAATTAGAGTGACAGTTTCAAATGCAAAATGTTTTAACCGTAGATTCAGCTGGACTAGAACAGAAAAATAAGCACCTTTACTATCCGTGAAAATCTGTGGCTTTTTTAGTGGATTTTCGAACATTAATTTTATTTTAACTGAGTAAAAAATATGATTGATTTAACTATAAATGAAGAAAAGATTCAGCAAAACGCGAAGCACTGCAAGTCACTTTATATCAAACTGCCTACTTTTGGGCAGATGCAGAATCCGGAAACAATTGCGGATGAGATCAAAGACGAACTGAAAAACATCGGTTTGTGGGAATCGCATCCTGCAAATCTGTTTAGAATTACCTGGAAGAATGAACCGGTTGCCAAAGGCGGTGGTTTCGGCGGCGTAAATTATATCGTTATTCCACCTGAAATTTCAGGAGTAAAAGCCAAAATAATTGCTCTCGTCGGCAAATGGTTTCCTACAGGAGCACACAAAGTTGGCGCAACTTATGGTTGTCTAGCACCAGCTTTGACTACCGGACAATTCAGTCCTGCGGAAACTAAAGCTGTCTGGCCTTCTACAGGCAATTACTGCAGAGGCGGTGCTTATGTTTCCTCACTGCTCGGTTGTGATTCGATTGCGATTTTACCTGAAAATATGTCACGTGAACGTTTTGAATGGCTGGAGAAAGTCGCTGGAGAAGTGATTGCTACTCCGGGTTCCGAAAGCAATGTGAAGGAAATTTTTGACAAATGCTGGGAGCTCAAAAACACACGCAACGATATTCAAATTTTTAATCAGTTTGAAGAGTTTGGAAATCCGCTCTGGCATTATATGGTGACAGGAAAAGCTGCAGAGGAAGTATTGCACAAGGAAATGGGGCCTAACAGCAGATTTGCCGGTGCAGTATCATCATCCGGATCTGGAGGATCAATGGCTTTTGGATACTATCTGAAGGATAAATTCCCGGGATCAAAATTAGTAGTTGCGGAAGCGCTGCAATGTCCTACTTTGCTGAACAACGGTTATGGTGATCACCGTATCGAAGGCATAGGTGACAAACATGTACCATGGATTCATGATTGTAAAAACACAGATATGGTGATTGGTGTTGATGATGAGGCTGCTATGCGTTTGTTGAGACTTTTCAATGAAGCATCCGGAAAGGATTGTCTCGCGCATTATGGAGTTGATGCCTCATTTGTGGAGCAATTGGAGCTATTGGGTATTTCCGGAATTGGAAATGTACTCGCAGCCATCAAGTTCGCAAAATATTACGAACTGACTGAAGATGATCACGTGGTGACAATTCTCACGGATTCGATGGAACTTTACGGTTCACGTATCGAAGAACTGGCAGAGGAACGGGGGCAATACACAAACATTGATGCTCACAAAGACATGCAGTTGCTGATGGACTCAGGAATTGATAATGTGCTCGAGTTAACGCATTATGAAAAGAAGCGGATACATAACCTTAAATACTTCACCTGGATCGAGCAACAGGGTCGGGAGTTGTCAGAGCTGAATGATCAATGGTATGGGCACGCGGAATACTGGCAGAATATCTTTGCCCTCGCGCCTCAAATTGATGAACTGATTGTAGAATTTAACCGGCAGATTGACGCGGCATAATAAAGCTAAGCGGACTCATCAAAAAGTTCGCGGCCGATCAGCATGCGACGTATTTCGTTGGTGCCCGCGCCGATGTCATATAGCTTGGCGTCACGTAGCAGTCGGCCTGTCGGATAATCATTGATGTAACCATTTCCGCCTAAAGACTGGATTGCCTCCAGAGAGACTTTGACCGCGTTCTCTGAAGCAAATAGCAAACAGGCAGCGGTGTCCCGCCTGGAGACTTGATGCTTTTCGCAATTTTCGGCAACACGGTAACAAAAAGCACGTGAAGACTGCAAAGCTGTGTACATGTCCGCAATCTTGCCCTGCATCAGTTCAAAGGTTCCGATCGGCCGGTCAAACTGCCAGCGTTCATGAATGTAAGGCAATGTCACATCCAGTGCGGCCTGCATGATTCCCAAAGGTCCTCCGGAAAGTACAACCCTTTCTAGATTCAGTCCGCTCATCAAGACTTTTACTCCACGGTTTGCTTCAAGCACAACATTCTCATCCGGAATTTCACAATTCTCAAAAACCAGTTCACAGGTGTTGGAACCCCGCATGCCGAGTTTGTCCAATTTTTGTGCTGTTGAGAAACCTTTCATTCCTTTTTCAACGATGAAAGCGGTCATGGCTTTTGAACCCTGGTCTTTAGGTGCTGTACGCATGTACACGATTAAGGTGTCCGCATCCGGTCCATTAGTAATCCACATTTTTGAACCATTGGCAACCCAGTAATCACCATGTTTTTCCGCATGGCAGGCCATCGAGCCCACTACATCTGAACCTGCTCCTGGTTCCGACATGGCTAATGCGCCAACATGTTCTCCGGAGCATAATTTTGGCAGATACTTTTCTTTTTGCGCCTGACTGCCGTTGATCTGAAGTTGATTTACGCACAAGTTTGAGTGCGCGCCATAAGACAAACCAACCGAAGCAGATGCTCTTGAAATTTCTTCAACAGCAACCAGATGGGCTAAATAAGACATTTCGGAACCGCCATATTCTTCCGAAACTGTCATGCCCAATAATCCCAAATCTCCTAATTCTTTCCACAGATGTTGAGGAAACTCATTCTCACGGTCCACCTCTTCAGCAATCGGTGCAATGCGTTTTTCTGCAAATTGCCTCACGGTTTCCCGCAGCATGTCTACTTCTTCATTCAGTTGAATATCCCAGTTCATTTTTATTTGCCTTTTGTGTTAGTTGGCAATTTCCTGAAAAAACAGCTAGGTGTGCCGGTATGACAGGCAACACCACTTTGGTGTACTTTATAAAGCAGTGTGTCTTCATCACAGTCCACCAGAACTTCTACAATTTTCTGCAAATGACCGGAGCTTTCACCTTTTTTCCAGAGAGCATTACGTGAACGTGACCAATAATGCGCGAATCCGCTTTCTTGAGTTTTTTTAACGGCCTCCATATTGGCATAAGCCAACATCAAAACAGCACCTGAACTTTCATCCTGGGCAATCACTGGCAATAGACCACCTTGCTTATCAAAAGCTAAATCCGAGATTGAGAGTTTGCTTTTAGGTTTTTCTGTTGTTTCGGCTTCAGTATTTGACATCAGCTCTCCTTCTTAAGCTTCCGGGCGCATGGTAGGAAATAAGATAACGTCACGAATAGTGGATTGACCGGTGAACAGCATGACAATTCTGTCAATACCAATACCAACTCCACCCATCGGTGGCATTCCATATTCCATCGCACGTAAAAAATCTTCGTCCAGAGGTTGTGTTTCTTTTTCTCCTCCGCGTCCGCGTTCGACCTGTTCCTCCATCAGACGTCGCTGAATCACAGGATCGTTCAATTCTGAATATGCATTGGCAATTTCCCAACCGTTAATGTAAGCTTCAAAACGTTCCAGCAATTCCGGATTATGCCGATTTTGTTTGCAAAGCGGACTTGTTTCTTTCGGATGATCAATTATAAAAGTAGGCTGAATTAGTTGGGTTTCGCAAGTTTCTTCAAAGACAAGTTGGGTTGCCAGTCCCCGGTTATAATCAGCGTCCAGTTCCCAGCCGTTTTCCTTGAGCAGATTTTTCACTTCGACGTCACTCATTTTTTCGAATGAAATTCCACCCAATGTTTGAATTGCGTCCAGCATGCTTAAACGTGGCCACGGCGCTGTTAAGTCAATCGTCTGGCCTTCATATT
>JACNKY010000083.1 GCA_014381795.1 Pseudomonadota bacterium
CGGAATTAATGTGATGGAACTGCTGTCTGACAAAATGGACTCGGCAGGAAATTTCGCTCTGGTCGGTAACCGGGCAGAGTTGAAACTGATCAACGAAAAATCATACACCGTTAATACAGATGGAAACGCACGGCAGTTGGGACGTGAAATTGCCGGTGCAACTACTGTTGAAAATTTAAGTAAAGGTGAAGCTCATCATGAAGGCCATAAACGTCCGATTGAGTTTTATCCAGATCGTTCGGAAACAGCAGGATATTACAAACCATACCGCTGGGGTATGACGATTGATCTTGATCGTTGTAACGGTTGTTCAGCTTGCGTAGTTGCCTGTTATGCAGAAAATAATATTCCAGTTGTTGGAAAAGTTAGAACCGGAATTGGACGTGAAATGTCCTGGATTAGAATGGAGCGATACATCGAAGGATACGGTGACGATTTTGAAACACGTTTTTCACCGATGCTTTGTCAACAGTGCGGTAATGCAGGTTGCGAAACTGTTTGTCCTGTCTATGCGACATACCACAATCCGGAAGGTCTGAACGCAATGATCTACAACCGTTGTGTTGGTACTCGTTACTGTTCAAACAACTGCGCTTACAAAGTACGACGCTTCAACTGGTTTAATTACGAATTTCCTTCACCCCTCGATCAGCAGTTAAACTCCACAATCACTACACGTGAAGTTGGTGTGATGGAAAAATGTACTTTCTGTGTGCAGCGTATCAAAACTGCAAAATATGACGCAAAAAGTCTTGGGCGAGATTTGAAAGACGGTGAGGTGGTTACAGCCTGCCAGCAAACCTGTCCAACAAAAGCTATTACTTTCGGCAACCTGATGGATACTGGAAGCGCAGTTTCGAAAAACGCTTTACGTGATAACACAGAAAAAAGAGACCGCCAGTATGAAGTACTTGCTGAACTTAATTATAAACCTGCCATCACTTACCTCAAAAAGGTAAATACGAGAGAGGTTACCGGACATGAATCAGACAGTCACGGAACACAGGAAACTGAACAAACTCACGGATAAACGATGACGCAAGCAGAACACGGAGAATAAATGGGAACAACTGCGGAATATAACGCAACCGCCGGTCGGGTCATCATTGACGAGCATCAGGGGCATCCTGGCATCAAAGCCACTACCCTGGGATATGCTCAAATAAATGATGAAATGCTGGCTATGCTGGACAAGCCGCGTCCATCATACTACTTGTTGCTGCTTGGTTTCTTGATGGCATTAGTTTTAGGTGCACTGAGTTTGGCAATTCAGATTGATGTAGGAATTGGATACAGCGGAATTAGTCACCCAATTGCCTGGGGATTTTATATTACCAATTTCGTTTTCTGGATTGGTATCGGACACGCCGGCACATTGATCTCCGCGGTATTTTATCTGACCAGGGCGCCATGGCGTACTGCAATTTACCGCAGTGCTGAGGCCATGACAGTCTTCGCCGTGATGACAGCTGGACTTTTCCCTCTGTTGCACACAGGTCGTCCGTGGCTTGCTTACTGGCTGATTCCTTATCCAAATGAAAGAATGCTCTGGGTCAACTTCAAGTCACCGCTAGTCTGGGATGTTTTCGCGGTAACGACCTATATGTCAGTTTCGATCATGTTTTTCATGTTGGGATTGATACCGGATCTGGCAATATTGCGGGATGAAGCAGTTCGAAAAGGCAACAAACTGAAAGCAATGATTTACGCCCCTCTTGCATTAGCGTGGCGCGGGACTAATCATCAATGGGTGCATTATATGCGCGGTTACCTTATTTTCGCCGCAATTGCGACTCCACTTGTTTTTTCGGTCCATTCTATCGTTTCCTGGGACTTTGCAATGTCCTCGGTACCGGGTTGGCACACTACTATTTTTGCTCCTTATTTTGTGGCCGGAGCAATTTTTTCCGGACTTTCAATGGTGCTGACAGTTTTGATTCCGATGCGGGCGGTGTTTGGTTTGCAGGATTACATCACGAACCATGTGATCCAGAGTGTTTCAAAGATGATTATTTTTACTTCTATAATTGTCGGCTATGCCTATGCCTCAGAATTCTTTATTGGTTATTACAGCGGAAGTCCTTTTGAACGGGCAATTTTCTACTACCGACCCTTTGGAGAGATGGAAAGCTGGACACTGCTTGGAGACAATAAAATCAACTTTCCGCAAATTGCGTTCTGGTTAATGGTTTTCTGTAATGTGATTGCGCCCATACCACTGTGGCGCTGGAAAATCAGAAACAACCCTTTAGCTGTCTGGATAATCGTCGCATTGGTAAATGTCGGCATGTGGTTTGAGCGTTTTAATATTGTTGGCAGTTCACTGCAACACGAATATGATCCTGCTTCATGGGGTGAGTATTGGCCGACCATTGTTGAGGTCGGTATCACTGTTGGCAGCTTTGGTTTCTTTTTTACACTCTTTACACTATTTGCCAAGAGTCTTCCGCCAATGGCAATCATGGAACTCAAGGAAGCAACTATTCCTCCCATGAAAAACGCTGCAAAAGGACACTAATGAGTAAATTCACTGGAGTGTGGGCGATCTTTGAATATTTGGATGAAACCACGGACACTATCGAACAGGTACGTGAACAAGGGGTTCAGCCCACAGTAATCACTCCCTGTCCCCGTCACGAAATTGATCATGCTTTAGGCAATCCAAGTACAATCATACCCTGGATAGCCCTGGCTTTTGGTGCACTTGGTTGTTTAATAGGTTACAGCCTGCCGGCCTGGACTGCATCTGATTGGGTTTTACCGGTAAGTGGGAAACCTATTTTAGCGATTCCTCCTTTCACAATTATTGGATTTGAGCTGACAATTCTTTTTACCGCAATTCACACACTATTGGGATTGGCTATTTTAGCTATTATTGACTCATTCCGTTTCCCGATTCCGAATGCCGCGAAGAAATATCCGCGATTTCAGCGTGATCGTTTTGGTGTGGTGGTACGATGTGAGACAGACAAGATTGAAGAATTTGAAGCAATCATGAAAAAGAACGGTGCAGAGGAGGTACATGTTGAAAAAGATTAATACTACCTCATTAAAATACCTGTATGGAAGTCTGTTGGCGTTTTTACTGCTTTCTGCTTCAACTGTAAGTGCCATGGAGCAGTATCCTTATTTTGATCCGCAGCAGGGTTATGGAATTAAGAATGATGCCAGCCCGTGGTTTGATGGTAAGGATTATCCGTACTTTCGTGAAATGTATGACGGTAAAAGCCTCAAACCTCAGGAAGAAGGAAGTTATCAGAAATTTCCAAAAAGTTCTGTTCCGGTGAGAGTCGTCTTAGCTAAAGTAGTTAAAATTTATGATCCGTTCATTCCCGCAGTTTCAGGAGATGGATCAGGTATTAAAGGCAATCCAAGAGAATTCTCCCCAATAAATCCAACTCAGTCCAGCACGAATTCAGTACAACGCGGTCAAGCACTTTATAACACTTACTGTGCAGCATGTCATGGTGAGGATGGTCAGTCACAGACTGTGGTAGTGGAAAAGGGTGTTCCTGCTCCACCAATCACTGCATTTTTTCAAATGCCTACTGCCGCTCCGCACCTCTACAACAAAATCAAATACGGTAGTTTCTTCCAGGAACCCCGCGGTTTTATGCCCTCATACGGAGCTCAGACTTCGGTACGGGACCGCTGGGACATGGTCAATTATATGATGAGTGCTACGTTCGGCAAAGGATCCAGTCAATGAAAGATATAGCAGAAAAATCTCTTTTTGTAATACCTGAAAATATTAAACGCCTGCTCTGGCTTTTTATCATTTTAGGTATAGGCATGTTCATCGCCGGTTTATTGACAGGAGGAGATGATAGTGTACTGCGTACATGGCAGGCCTTTTTAATCAACACAGTTTTCTGGGCAGGAATCGCTCATGCCGGAATCTTTTTCAGTGTCATCTGGCAGCTGACAGATGCAAAATGGGGACGTCCCTTCAAGCGTCTTGCAGAAGCATGTGCCGGATTTCTACCGTATTCGTTCCTGATGTTTGTCATCGTATTTTTCGGCAGCACAGTACTTTATGAATGGACTCACAATCCATTTTTGCACCATGGTATTGCA
>JACNKY010000082.1 GCA_014381795.1 Pseudomonadota bacterium
CGGCTGATCCATATGCTTTACGCAGAACAGCGCAGGGCATCACTCAGCTTATCCTAGGATTACGACTTCCGCTAGACCTGCAGGAATTGACTTCAGCAGCTGTTCGTCTGCTTGATGAACAGCAGGATTTAGCTCTGGAACGTACAAAACTGCAAAATGATTTACTGGATTTTCTGCTTCAGCGGCAACGCTGGTTTATGCAGGAGCGAGGAATACGCTACGACCTGATAGATGCAGTTCTCAAAACTCCAGCAATAATTCTGTCATCGCAGGAAAAAACAGCAAGTCCTGCCTTAGCAATTGAACAGCTCAGTTTTGCAGAGTTTTTGGGTGAACATCTTGAAACAGACATGTTCAAAAGATCCGTTGAAGCAATCGTACGTGCCGGAAATATCAGCAGCAAATATACTGATAGAATTGCAGAAGAACTGAACGCATCTGCTTTGGAACTGAGCGAAGAAAAGAATTTTTTGGCCGCTCTGCAACCCATTCTCAACAGTGATCCTCAATCTCTTTGGAGCCCGGATAATTATCTGCAGCAACTGCGTAAAATTGAACCTGTCGTAACCCGCTTTTTCGAAGATGTGATGGTCATGGACGAGGATCCGGTAAAATGCGGCAACCGCCTTTGGATGTGTCAGCAGCTTGCACAATGGTCCGGACGGCACCTCGATCTGCAGTCCATTGTTTTTGCCTGAAACTTTTCCTAAGCTTGGGCAAAAGAAAATATTTTTTACGGGTACTGGTAGCTTTGCAAACGCTATGATATTCTTACGATCTTTTAATTCTTACTTTGTGCCTCAGTGCCATAGTGCCTGAGTGCCTTTTTTATGCTGAAACTTTGAAGTTGAAACACGCCCCAGCAATCATTATCCTTGTTATTCATTTTTTGAT
This sequence comes from Pseudomonadota bacterium, assembly GCA_014381795.1. Classification (GTDB taxonomy): domain Bacteria; phylum SAR324; class SAR324; order SAR324; family NAC60-12; genus Arctic96AD-7. Next base: position 895 of record JACNKY010000082.1, read on the forward strand.
TTTTGCTATAGTTAATCAATTTTTGAATCCGCATCCTGATATGCTTGACCACTGGGTTTGGTCACGCTATCTGAGTCTTTCGTATTATGAGCACCCTCCGATGATTGCCTGGCTTATCAGAGGGATCACCATGATTGGTGGAAATAACGAAACAGCACTGGAAGTTGGATCACAACTACTGACAATCAGCATCATAGCCTTGACATACACCGGGTCATTTCGTTTGTACGGAGCAAAGGCTGCTGTGGTAACGCTGCTGATTTTATGCAGTATGCCCTATTTCACTCTGGGCAGTATTTTTCTACACATTACACAGCCTTTTCTGATTTTTTGGGTGGCGTCTCTTTTCCTGCTGATACGCTTTCATCAGCAGCCTGAAAAAAAATGGTTACTCTGGATTGGAATCGCGGCCGGTTTTGGCGCACTTTCAAAGTACATCATGCTGCTTTTTTACATAGGACTTTTTCTGCACCTTTTAATTTACCGCAAAACTCGCAAAGAAATTTTGAATCCGTGGATTTATGCGGCAGGAATTATCTCACTCACGATTTTTGTCCCAGTACTTTTATGGAATTCTCAGCACGATTGGATTTCATTCCGCCACCAGTTGGGTAGAGGAACTTCCGGCACGGATTTTGGTGAAATCACTTTAGCATTTACGCTTGGGCATCTGCTCTTATTTTCTCCTTTATGGGCCCTGATGGGAGGTCTGGGAATCTGGTGGGTAAGAGATCACCTTGCTCACGGAAACCGCCCAGAATCAGTAATTACCGTGCTTTCCATTTTTCCACTTCTCTTTTTTACATTAATGAGCCTGAAGGGTTCCGTTGCGGATCCTCACTGGGCCAATCTGGCTTATCTAGGTATCGCTGTTTTACTTGGCAATGAACTGCTCTGGCGATTCCAAAAGAAAACCCTATACGCTATACTGGCTCTAGGAATTATAATCAATGTCGGACTGACTGGAACAGTCGTAACTCACGCACTAAATCCATTGTTTGACTGGATGCCGTATGAGCTTAAAAATTATGATTATCTAAAATTAAGAGGACTTCCTGAATCTACCATTAAAACTCTGCGGAATAATAATGAACGTTACTTCAGCGCAGCTCAATACAAGTCTCATTTGAGCAAAATCCTTGAACCGAAAGAGTTTGAAAAATATGCGGAATTAGTCCAAAAAACTGCAATGGATGTTTCTGCAGATCGACTGACCCGGGTGCTTTACTGGGACAAAACAGGAGAACAACTCCAGCAACTGCTCGTGCAAAAAGAGCTGCCTCAAATCAAGTACATTGTTTCACGTGAGTATCAACTCAGCGCTGCTTTATCGTTTTATCTGCCGTACCAGCCATGGCCGCACAGTATTGAAAGAACTGCACGCAACCTCTGGAGTCCTATTACTGACGTAAAAAAAAGAGGTGGCATTTTTGTCTGTGAACTACAGGAATGTCAAGGAGGGATTAATGATTTTTATGAAGGCTTTGAAATGCCGTTGCGTTATTTAGGTGAGGTCGAAACCCTCATGAAAACTAGAATGATCCGTAACCTGCAGGTGTATGAGTTTATGCTTTAAGCTGAATCTGAAAATATTCCCGAAACGAAGTTTTGGGATAGCATACTTTGACAGAGGACATTTAAAGGTATCTCATCTTGTTCCATCAAACGCTCTTTGGACTCAGTTCTAGAAGAGTTTGCGGCTAACGATCTTAAACAAAATTCACAAAGCATCATCTAGTTCAAGATGCAGATCGGCAGAGTCAATATCTTTAATCTGTTCAATTTTACGTCTTGCAGTAGAAGCAATTTTCTGTGCATCACGGATACGCATGTCAGCATCGAGGAGAATATTAACCTGCACCGTCAATTTTTGATTCAAATAGTGACAATAAATATGAGTGATGCCCTGAATTTCAGGAATTTGAGCAAGCATTTTTTTGACATCATTTTCGATTTCAGTCTGCGGGCGCATCAGTACGATGTTCTGCGGAATTTCTGAACCTTCCTCACCAAAAAAATCATCTTCCGCGTCCACATGCACTAGCACTTCATTTACCGCAGGCAGTTTTTCTAGAATTCCGAGACGCACTCTTTCCGCCACCTGATGCGCCGCGGAAATGCTCATCATACTATCAACTTCAATGTGCAAATCCACCAGCAGATGTGGCCCCATCCTGCGTGCCCGCATTTCGTGATAATGAACAACACCTTCAATTCCTGACATAATCTTACCCAATTCACTGATGACTTCTTCTTCGACAGTCTCATCCGTCAGTTCGCGGATACTTTCATAACCGATGTCAATTCCTGTTTTTATAATCAGCCCTGCCACCAGCATGCCTGCGATGGGATCCATTAAGGGTACTCCCCACTGCGCGCCTGCAATTCCGACGAGTGCTGCGACAGAGGATATTGCATCCGTACGGTGATGCCACGCGTTTGCCAGTAGTATCCGGCTGCCGGACCGCCGGCCTACCATCCGTGTTACCTGAAAAAGCGCCTCTTTAATGATTATAGCAATACCTGCCATCCACAGTGCAATTGTTCCTGGCACCTGAGGCGCATCCATTTTATTAAAAACATGCCAGGCTACACCAATTCCGGTGAAAAGCAGTAAAAGAGCGATAATAAAAGTACCGACGGTTTCAAATTTACCATGACCGTACGGATGATTTTTATCTTTCGGTATACCGGACATACGCACCGCCCAGAGCGTGATTCCGTCAGACAGCAAATCCGAAACAGAATGACCTGCGTCCGCGATTAAAGCAGATGAATTCCCAATAATACCGATGAAACCTTTGGCCAGGGCCAAAATGAGATTGGCAACTAAACCCAGCCAGGTGACTTTTAAGGCATGTTTTTCGGAGAGATCCTGTGCTTGCATTGCTTAAAAATTATTTTTGAGTTCACGTAAAGTTCTGAAAACTTCTTGTTCGGCAAGATTGTGCTGCGGTTCCTTGGACTTGACGCAGGCATGAATTCCAGCAGAATTGCAACGCATAAACGGATTTGTAAGGCGTTCTTCGGCCAAAGTAGTAGGGGTGGAAAATTTTCCTGAAGAGCGTAGAGCACTGACTGCTTTAACTTTTTTCTGAATCTCAGCGTTTCCGGCTTCCACGCTCAATGCAAAACGCAGGTTCGCTTCTGTATATTCGTGTCCGAAATACAGT
>JACNKY010000180.1 GCA_014381795.1 Pseudomonadota bacterium
TCACGCATGACTTCGATGGACGCAGCAACCAAGAATGCAGGAGAAATGATTGATAAATTACAGTTACATTATAACCGCAGCAGACAGGCCGCTATCACAAGTGAATTGATTGAAATTATCAGCGGCGCTGAAAGTATATAAGCAGAAAAATAATCATCCACCAAACTAAAATTAAGAGGAAACAATGAGCACAGGTAAGATCGTCCAGGTGATGGGACCCGTCGTTGACGTGGCATTTGAATCCGGAGAACTCCCTGAAATTTATACAGCACTTGAAATCAAGAACAAAGATGAACGGGTTATCTGTGAAGTACAGCAGCATCTTGGAGAAAGTACCGTGCGTACAGTTTCAATGGGATCAACTGACGGACTTTCACGTGGAATGGATGTTAAGGATTTAGGTGAACCAATTACAACTCCTGTTGGAAAAGCAGTCCTGGGACGGATCATCAATGTAACTGGTGATCCTGTAGACGAAGCCGGACCAATTAATGCAGATGTGCGCTGGTCTATTCACCGTGATGCGCCAGCATTTGAAGAACAGGTAACTGAAGCAGAAATGCTTGTTACTGGAGTCAAGGTGATGGATTTGCTCTGTCCTTTCCTCAAAGGTGGAAAGATCGGTTTGTTCGGTGGTGCAGGTGTTGGAAAAACCGTTATTATCATGGAACTCATCCGTAACATTGCCGCAGAGCATGGTGGATTTTCGGTTTTCGCCGGCGTTGGTGAACGTACACGTGAAGGAAATGACCTCTGGAACGAAATGAAAGATTCCGGAGTTTTGGACAAAACCAGCCTTGTTTACGGACAAATGAACGAACCACCCGGAGCACGTGCCCGTGTTGGTCTGACAGGTTTGACAGTCGCAGAATATTTCCGTGACGAAGAAGGAGCGGACGTATTAATGTTCATCGATAATATTTTCCGTTTTACCCAGGCAGGTTCAGAGGTTTCGGCTCTGCTCGGACGTATTCCTTCTGCTGTGGGTTATCAGCCTACTCTTTCCACCGAAATGGGAAATCTGCAGGAACGGATTACCTCTACCAATAAAGGTTCAATTACTTCCGTGCAGGCAGTTTATGTTCCTGCTGATGACTTGACTGACCCTGCTCCGGCAACCACTTTTTCACATCTGGACGCGACAGTCGTTTTGAGTCGTGCCATTACTGAACTGGGAATTTATCCTGCAGTTGATCCACTTGATTCAACTTCAAGAATCCTAGCTGCAGATATTGTTGGTGAAGAGCATTATAGAATTGCGCACGAAGTGCAAATCCTGCTTCAGCGTTACAAAGATCTGCAGGACATTATCGCAATTCTCGGTATGGATGAATTGTCTGAAGAAGACAGAGCAGTTGTCGGCCGTGCGAGAAAAGTACAAAGATTCCTTTCACAACCTTTCTTTGTGGCAGAGACATTTACTGGAACACCTGGTGAATATGTGGACATCAAAGATACAATTCGCGGATTCAAGGAAATTCTCGAAGGCAAACATGATGAACTTCCGGAACAGGCTTTCTACATGGTCGGTACCATTGAGCAAGTGATGGAAAAAGCCAAAAAAATGAGTAACTGATGTCCAATCAACTCAATCTTGAAGTAGTAACTCCTCATCGAACAGTGCTGGTAGAGGATGTCGATTCAGTGACTCTGCCCGGTATTGAGGGTGAACTCGGTATTTTACCTGAACACATCCCGTTGTTGACTACTCTGGATACAGGCATTGTTTCCTACAGCAGTAGTGGAAAAACACAGGCAATTGCTGTACACTGGGGTTACGCTCAAGTTGAAGGCAACAGCGTGAGCGTTCTGGCAGAATTGGCTGAAACCGCGGCTGAAATTGATTTGGAACGTGCAAAAGATGCAGAAAATAAAGCCAAGGAGACCCTCGTTTCTGGAGACCCTGCGACTGACTGGAAAGAAGAAGAAAGTCGGCAGAATAAATATGAGAGCAAACTCAAACGTTCAATTGTACGTCAAATAGTTGCTCAATCTCACTAGTCCTCTTTCCTGAACTATCCACAAAACTAAGTCTCAACATATTTGCGAACTTCCTTTAGCGGAATTCGCTCAAATTGTTGTACTTTACGTTTAAATACGCACCTAAATCACGAGTGCCCTAACCAACGTTTAAACAGAGATACTTCCGAAACAACAATTAATGCACTCCCTCCACCTTTTAGCAAGTCAGATACAGTTACAAAAACAACCAGAATTGCCTGAAACAAACTCAACTTGTAAAATAAATTTCATGCTGTCATAATTCTTGCAACTTGTACTAAATGCACTCTGCAAACTACATTCGGCTTAACTGACATAAAATAATCCATGCTGGAAGACAAAATATTTTCAAAAACAGGACTCAAGAGTTTTCAGGAAAATTTGATCCTGAGACTTGGGCCAGACGAAGGACGTGCACTTGCTGTATTAGGTGCAGATTTTTTTTTCCTGGTGGATGAGCTTTCTAGGACTCTGCAGGTAAAACATCCGCAGGACGCGCCGTTGCTGGATTTAAGTGAATCTGAATTTCCGTGGGAGTTGCAGGTTTTCACTAACCAGTTTTTACGTGAATGCGCGCAGACTTCCCGTCAATTGATATTTTTCTGTCACGGGTTACGTAACAAACTTGAGGAAGAAGAGTTTCAACTCCAGTTCTGGAAAATCCTAGATGAAGCATATCAGCATCATTTCTTCGTTGCAGACAGTAAAAAGAATTATCTTGTCTGAGCAAATTATCATCTTCACTCATGTCTCCTGAATCAACGGACTCTTCCGTAAAATCAACTTCCGAAAAAAACTCATCAGCGGGAACCTGGAAAAAAGCCTGGATGACCTCACCCGGTCCGAAGACTTTTGCTGAACACGCTTACTTATTTTTTAAAGGTGTAGGTATGGGTACTGCGGATATAGTACCGGGTGTTTCTGGAGGTACGATAGCGTTTATAACAGGTATTTATGAAGCGCTGCTTACAGCAATTTCTTCTGTCAACAGCAGATTTATTCTTCAGACACTCCGGCTGAATTTCAAGCAGGCACTATCAGGACTGCATCTGCGCTTCTTAGTAACTCTTGTTTGCGGAATCGCGCTTGCCATAATCAGCACATCACATTTGATGCATTACCTGCTGACAGAGCATCCTACCCAAACATGGTCAGTCTTTTTCGGCTTGATCACTGCGTCAATTATAGTGGTCGGTCATACAATCAAAAATCGATTTGCCAGCTTTCCGACTGTAATTTTAGGCATCTTACTGGCTTACGGAATTACCGGGATTATCCCATTGCATACACCTGAAGATCCATGGTTTATCTTTTTCAGCGGAATGATCGCGATCTGCGCTATGATTTTGCCGGGATTAAGCGGATCCTTCATTCTGCTGATTTTAGGCAAATACGCTTTCATCACAGCAGCGTTAAGAAATCCTTTTAATCTGGATAATATGGAGATTATCCTCATTTTTATTGCAGGCTGTCTAATTGGAATTTTGGGATTTTCACGAATCTTACGTTATGGACTTGTACGCTGGCATGACTACACTTTAGCTATCCTGACAGGAATCATGATCGGTTCAATGCGTAAAGTCTGGCCCTGGAAAATTACATTGGAGAGTCAAATAATCCGCGGTAAAGAATACGTCCTCCGGGAAGAAAACGTCTGGCCTCAGCTTGATTTTGAATTTTGGATTGCTCTTTTACTGATGGGTGGTGGTTTTGTACTGGTAATACTGCTCGATAAAATATCCCGAAAGCGTACTGAACGTTAAGTTTTTTGTTCCAGTTTTTTTAGCAGTAGCCTTACAGAGTTCAACAGTGTTGCACGCATTTCCGCCTTTTCTTCTATTATCTCACAAGCCGCAAAATTATCACAGTAGGCAGTAATTGACTTTAGCGATTCCTTGATTTTATCTGGTGACATCCGGTATTTTTCTGGGTAACTTCCTTTTTGGGTTTCTTGCTCTTCATCCTCAATTTGCTCCAGTAGCTGTTTTTCCCGAACACGCTTCAGCGTTTCACGCAGTTCCCTGATGCTTGGTTTGGATTTTTCTCCTCTTGCTTCCT
>JACNKY010000081.1 GCA_014381795.1 Pseudomonadota bacterium
TTTATCCCAGAGATGAGCATTCTTATTGTGCAAATTTTTTAAATATGATGTTTGCAGTCCCTGCTGAATCTTATGAGTTGGATCCTGAAATTGAACGTACACTTGAATTGTTGCTGATCCTGCACGCTGATCATGAACAAAACTGCAGTGCTTCTACAGTGAGAGTTGTCGGAAGCAGTATGAGTAACGTTTATGCATCTGTGGCTTCAGGAATTTTAGCTTTGTGGGGACCCTTGCATGGGGGTGCGAATCAACAGGTTGTGCACATGCTCCAGCAGATACATGAGGACGAAGCAGGAATTTCAAAATATATTGAGATGGCTAAAAATCAGAAATTGGATTTTCGCCTGATGGGTTTTGGTCACCGTGTATACAAAAACTTTGACCCGCGTGCCCGCATAATCAAAGATGCCTGTGAAAAACTGCTGAACAAATTAGGTACTAACGATCCGTTGCTTGAAATTGCGCTTAAACTGGAAGAAACTGCGTTGACGGATGATTATTTTATTGAACGCAAACTGTATCCTACTTTAGATTTTTACACAGGAATCATCTATCGGGCAATAGGTATCCCGATTAATATGTTTACTGTCATGTTTGCATTGGGACGTGTTCCGGGCTGGATTGCACAGTGGAAGGAAATGCACGAAGACCCTAAACAAAAAATCGCCCGCCCGCGTCAATTGTTTACTGGTCAAACTGAGCGTAGCTACAAGCCCATGGCAGATCGTCTTTAAGAAAAATGCAAGGATCAGTTTACATTTTATTTAGTTGAACACTACTTGCATTGTTAGCCTGGATAAGTCCCATGGCAACAATCCCTGGCACTTTTCATCTATAAAACTAAATCTATAAAAGAGGAAAACATGGGTTCTGTTTTGTCACAGGACGAGGTAGATGCGCTCCTGCAGGGGGTAGCAGGTGATGATGTGGTGAGTGATGAGGAAGGAAATGATGACGAGGAGTATGATCCTGAAGAAATTGTCTCCTTTGACCTGACTGCTCAGGACCGCATCATTCGTGGACGAATGCCCACTCTGGAAATAATTCACGATCGATTTGTCCGTCTTTTTCGCTTAACTCTTTCAAATGCGTTGCGTAGGGTTGTGGACATCAATGTGCGCTCCACTGAATTGATCAAATTCGGTGAGTTCATCAAGACCTTACCTGTCCCTACTTCAATGAATCTTTTCAGGATGACACCGTTGCGTGGAAACGCAATGATGGTCTTTGAAACAAGATTAGTTTTTACCCTGGTCGAAATGTTTTTTGGTGGTTCAGGAGATATTGACGCTAAATCGGAAGGACGTGACTTTACTGAAATTGAAGCACGGATGATCAAGCGTGTTATTATCAGCGGTCTTGAAGATTTACAAACGTCATGGCGGCCTGTTTTTCCGGTTCAGATCAACTATTCACGTAATGAAATTAATCCGCAGTTTGTCTCAATTGTTCCACACAGTGAAATAGTAATAGTGGTTACTTTTGATATCGAAATCGGACGCACGCCAATGGCAATCACGGTATGTGTGCCTTATTCAATGATTGAACCGATCCGGACTAAACTGAATGCCGGTTTTCAAAGTGAGCAGGACGAGAAAGATAATACCTGGAGCAATCGATTCAAACAAAATTTGCAAAAAGTGCATGTTGAAGTAGTTGCAAAACTAGGTGAAACGGAGATATCGGTGCGTGACTTTTTAAATTTGCAAAAGGATGATGTTTTGTATTTGGAACATGAGGTGAAGGATCCGATTTCGATTGAAGTTAATGGAGTACAGAAATTTTCAGGATTTCAAGGCGCCTATAAAGGAAAAAAAGCGATTAACATTGATGAACTGATTTATGAACCTGTTCCGGTTGATGATATGGGTGTCTGACTTGTTTGTTAGTTATTCAAGTCGATGAGTGACTGCATCAGTTCCAGTTGACAGTGCTTTTACAACAAGTCTAGGTGGTTCTAGTCCAACTTCATCGATCCTAAGTAGTAGATGTTCACCACTTTCAAGCTCAGTTAATCCTGCCGCAGATACCACGCAGTCTAGTTCCAGGAGTTCTATTTCGGTATTATTGTTGGCAAGTTTCTTCCTTACTTTGGCTTCAAAATTATCCCCTAAGTGTTGTTGTAAATATTTTAGCTTCCAGAACTTAATAATCTCCCTTTCCGCCCGGCTGTATTTTCTTTGACGCAGACTTATTTCTTCAGACCATCGCATCATGTCTTCTTCACTGAAGACAGGTTCATGCTGATTGATTAACAGTTTTAAATTCTGCTGAGTGACGAGGTCCACAAATCTTCTGATAGGCGAAGTTGCCTGCATATAAACGTTGCAGCCTAAACCTGCATGTTTTCCGGGAATAGTGCTTAATCTTGCAGGTTCAATCCGGATATTTTCCATTGAAAGCTTGGTACCTTCTGCTACTTCTTTAATTATTTCATACGAAGATTGGGTACGGTATATGCCCGGAAAGTCTGCTTCCTGAAAAATCCGACCGGTTTCACAGTTTACCGAAATTGCCAGTTCCTCAATAATACGGTTGGCAGCACTGTTTCGGTTGAGAGCAGTTATTTTGATATCTTTTGGATCACTGATGTTAAAATCGAATTCTTTTCTGGACAAATTAAGCGCACCGTTTTCTAAACGCTGTTCAAGCGATCTCTGGCAAAATTTGTTGAGTAATCCCCAGAAGTCACGCTTTTCTTCAATTAAATGGTCAGCTTCTTCGTAACTTAAATTTTTCTGGACCCGGATTACTCGTGGTACAACTTCAAGTAAATTCCAGGTTCCATTTGCCGAAAGTTGAAACATAAAACTGAGAACCTTCCTGTCCTCACCTGCTTTTAACGAAAAAGTGTCGCTTGAAAGTTCATCAGGAATCATCGGTATAGACTCTTCCAGCGAATAAACGGAAGAAATCCGGGCTTCTGCTTCTTTGAAGAGAGCGTCTTGCGGATATACGAAATCACTTAAATCTGTGATATGTACGGCAATTACAAGACCGCCACTGCTCCATTCCATTACTGAAAACGCATCGTCATAATCACGGGTCTTTTTCGCGTCTACAGTGAAGGTTGGAACTTCTGGAGAAAGCATCTCCTGTTTTTCCAGCGGAATATTTCGGACACGTTCAACTTCCTGATAAATTTCATTACTAAAATGTTCACGAACACTTGCGCGAAGAAGTGTCAACCTTGACGTTGAAACAGGAGAGCCTGCTCTTTCAAGCCAGCGTTTAAGCGCGTTTTCTTCGCCTATTCCTAATGCTGAACCCCAGTCCAAAAGTGAAGACATTTCTTTCCAATACTGAGAATCAGTACCTTCTGTCAACAGATTAAGCAGTTGATGTAGCCATTGCCTCTGCTCAGTTGAAATTTCGGAATCAGCGTCCCAATCTCCGGATTCAAGATTTTTAATCCATGTTTGAATATTAAGTTCGCGTTCTTTAAGTTCTTTTTGCCGAGCCAATTGTACTTTCAGCAGTTCTAGTTCTTCTTCAGTTCTGGGGGTATAAGTTAAATTGCGGTTATGCTTGAACCAGAAAGAGTCCTCACGCAGTGCGAGGAATAAACCAAGTTTGCAGATTGTGTCTTCTGCATCATCGAGAAAATCAACGGCCAGTTCCTCCAGAGAATATTCTTTTATTTCATCCAGCAAAGAATGCATTGTCTCCAGTTCACAGCTCCGTTGGAACTGCTCTGCTTTTTTAGTCTGCTCTGCAATTGACTCATGCGCCGCATCAGCGTTTAGTGGCAATTTGTCATCTTTCCAACTGAACGCAATACGGTTGCCTGCTAAGAATTGTTTTTTACCATGAAGCGGAACTATGATTAATTTGTTCTTTTGTATACCTTCAATCCAGCCATATTCCATCCTGTTATCACGGAAAAATACACAATAGTGAAAGACTAAAGATTCAAACATAATGTAAAGTACTGATGTTAAATTGTTGATAAATAAAATACTGAGTCTGTAGTCTACTATTTATGAAAAAATATCTCCATCACGCTGATGAAATTCGACTGTGTTTTTTAGAATTATAATTATTTTGTA
>JACNKY010000374.1 GCA_014381795.1 Pseudomonadota bacterium
ATCCTGGATACGTGCCATAGTGCAGGTGTATTACCAGTGGAACTTGACAAATGGGGTGTTGATTTTGCGGTTGGTTGCACTTATAAATATTTAAACGGAGGACCCGGTTCTCCAGCGTATTTGTATGTTGCAAAGCGTCACCAGCAAGCAGCGCTAAATCCTCTTTCTGGTTGGTGGGGCCACGCACGTCCATTTGCATTCGAAAAAGATTTTCAGGCAGCGGAAGGTATTCTACGTTTCCAGACTGGAACCCAGCCTATATTATCACTCAGGGGACTACAGGCCGGACTTGAAATTGCGCAGAAGGTTGATTCACAAATGATACGTAAAAAGAGTCAGCGTCTGACTCAACTTTTCATTGAGCTGGTAGAAAGCAGATGCGGCAATTATGAGGTGGCTCTTCAAAGCCCAACTGATCCTGAAAAACGAGGTTCACAGGTATCTTTTCACTGTTTAAATGGTTTTTCCGTAATTCAGGCTCTGATTGCCAGAAAAATAATTGCGGATTTTAGAGCACCCGGCATCATGCGATTTGGTTTTGCCCCCCTTTATCTGCGCTATACAGACGTCTGGGATGCCGCTGAGGCTTTGACTGATGTTCTCAAAACAGAAGAATGGCGTGAAGAACGTTTCCAGCAGAAACACGAAGTCACATGAGTACTGCACAAACTCCTGTTATTTTAGTTTCATCAAATCTTATATTTTTCTAATAATTTCTAAAAAAAGTATTTAAAAAGATGCTTTAAAGCGCATCTTCCAAGTCCATCTTCCGAGCTTACTTTACTAATATTACATAGAATTAAATTTTATTTGACAGTCTACGTAAATTTACTAATATCATTCATAACAAAGCCGTGGCAAAGTATAACACTCTGGAAGAATAAATTATTTAAAGGTTGAGTGGTTTTGACCTTAAAGCGCATTAGCTCTCTCCATGCTTTGTTTTTTAACCATACAATCGTTACTTAGTATTTCCAGAAGATCAATGGGAGCGGCAAACAGGAAGATCAATTGTTTTACAGCCTCCTAACAAGTGGTCATCTTTTGCCGCCTCCATTGTCATACTTCGTTTTTCTGCAATTTCTCTCCGCTATTTATCCGAATATTCTGAGTTCGTTTTTGTTTTTTCTGGATTGTTGAATGGATTGTTGATTATGATGAAACTATCATTTCAACTTTAATAACACATTCAACAGCAAAAGATAATGGAATCTCTATTTTCCAGAATCGATTCCAAGCGTGAAGACTTGGTTTCGTTTACACAAGATTTAGTTCGCATACCATCGATCAATCCCCCAGGTGAGGACTACACAAAATGCGCCGAATTTCTCGGCACTCGTTTAGCGAAAAGCGGTTTTTCTCTGCTTTATGAACGCGCAAAAGACACTCCAGGCGACTCAGACCGTTATCCACGAAATAATATAATCGCACGTTTTGAAGGCAAACATGCTGGACCTTGTGTTCATTTCAACAGTCACTTAGATGTCGTTGTGCCTGGGAAAGGCTGGACAGTTGATCCATTTGAGGGACTTGTGCAGGATGGTAAAATATACGGCCGAGGGACTTGTGACATGAAAGGCGGGCTCTCCGCGTCAGTAATTGCAATGGAAGCAATCCTTGAGGAAGGCATTGACTTTCCTGGCGCAATCGAAATTTCTGGAACAGTCGATGAAGAAACCGGAGGATATGGCGGTGTTGCTTTTTTAGCTGAAAAAGGTTTTTTCTCAAAACCACGCGTAGATCACGTGATTATTCCGGAACCTTTGAATGTGGACCGGGTCTGTCTTGGTCATCGGGGAGCATGGTGGGCGGAAGTGGAAACATTCGGTCGAATCGCACATGGCTCAATGCCTTTTCTCGGCGATTCCGCCATCCGGCACATGAGTGCCTTTTTGGAACTCATTGAGCAAAGACTCTTTCCCGCGCTGGACAAAAAGAAAACCATTATGCCGGTTGTTCCGGAAGGTGCGCGGCGCTCAACTTTAAATCTTCAGTCAATTCACGGCGGAGAAGATGAATCATTTTCTGGAATGCCGAGTCCGCTCGTTCCTGATTCGTGCCGGTTAACCATGGACCGACGTTTTTTAATTGAAGAAGATATAATCGAAGTAAAAGCGGAAGTCACAGACTTATTAGAGGAACTCGCGGATTCGCGTCCGAATTTTCGTTATCAAATACATGATATTATGGAATTTTTACCAACGATGACTGATGCTGAAGCACCAGTGGTAAAAGCTGTCAGTGCTGCTATTCTCGACATATTGGGAAAAACTCCGGACCATGTCATTTCACCTGGGACCTATGATCAAAAACACATTGCCAGAATAGGACATCTTCATGACTGCATTGCCTACGGTCCTGGTATCCTTGAGCTTGCTCACCAGCCTGACGAATACATTGTGATAGATGACATGGTGACTGCGGCCAAAGTCATGGCGGCATCAACGTTAAAATTACTTGGGGTTAATTTGTGACAGTTTCGCAAAACCTCCGAAAGCTATAATTTGTTATTTCGATTGCAGGTAGAAATCATAAAATGGCAACTTACAAAATTTCTTGCTTTGTAAGCAAAGACAATGTTTTAGGACTTTTTAGCGCTGTATCAATATTGACTTCAAGCGGTTTGTGATTTTCAAAACTTGTTCTTCTCTAAAAATTATCAACAGCGAGACATATAAAAAAGCGGAACCAGTCAGTAGTGCCAGAAAGACTATCCAGTTGTAAAAAAGAAAAGGTCCTTTTTCCCAGAATCCATATCCACTTGCAAACCAGGTAAAAACTGCCATTCCTCCGGCAGCCAGCAAATAAAGCAGGAATGAACGCAAGGGCCACCATCTTTTTCGCAATTCAGTTTCATTCAGCAAAAATAAAGTTAACAGTCCCCACTGAAACCAGGTCCCTGCCGCAAGTCCCAAAGCCAATCCGAAAATTTCCAGACTTTGACTTAACCACCACCCCAAAAGTCCAGTCAGCAAAATACTAAACAGCGAAACTTTCACCGGAGTGCGTGTGTCTTTAATTGAGTAAAACAATGAAGTCTGCAAACGAATCATAGCAACAGCAGGAATGCTCAAAGCAAAGGCCTGAAGAGTGTGCGCGGTATTTTGAACGTCACTCCAGACATAGGCACCATGTAAATAAAGCATTGCGACTATCGGCTCTGCCGCAATGGCCAATCCCACGCTGGCCGGAAAGACGACCAGTAAAGTAGTTGACATGGTAAAACGCAGGGTGCTGCGAATTTTATCCCAGTTTGCACTGGCTGTGTGTCGGCTTAATTCCGGAAAACTAGCAGTGGTTAAGGCAAAGGCAAAGACCCCCAAAGTTAACTCAGAAAGACGACTCGCGTTGTAATAGTGTGTAACTTGACCTGAGGGCATGAAACTGGCGAGGTTGCGCAGCACGATGATATTGATTTGATAAACCGCGACACCCAGCAATGAGGGACCAAGCAATTTCAGCAGGCGGTTAATATTTTCATCATTGAAAAAAGTACTTGGTTTTAATGATTGACCGACTTTTCTCAGTGAAGGAATTTGAAGAATTATTTGCGCGATTCCACCCAAAAGCACACCGATGCCGATACCAATAATAGGCTCATCCAACAACGGTGAAATTCCGAAAGCTGCACCGATAATGCCGATATTTAATAAAATCGGTGCCGCAGCAGGTGCGGCAAATCTGCCTTCAGCGTTTAAAACTCCCATCGCCCAGGCAACCAGTGAGACAAAAATTAAATACGGAAACATGACTCTGGTCAGCAGCACCGTCAGTTCGTACTTTTCCGGACTTGATGCAAAACCTGCCGCAAACAGAAAAACCAACTGAGGACTGAAAATAATACCCAATCCTGTCAGTATGGTTGTTGAGGCCAGCACGAGAGCTAAAGTTTTTGCCGCAAATTTCTTTGCTGCTTCCGGATTTTTACGGTCACGGATTTCTGTGTAGAGCGGCAGGAAAGCCAAAGTCATCGATCCCTCGGCAGTCAGGCGGCGCATAACATTTGGAATGGTGAATGCCTGCACAAAGGCATCCGTAATCCATCCTGCAC
>JACNKY010000350.1 GCA_014381795.1 Pseudomonadota bacterium
AATACCTCATCATTTGCGATTTGCTTTTGTCTTTGAAAGAAAAAAAGCAGTAGAGCAACTGCAAGCGCAACCGTAAAAACTCCGAGCATTAAATTAACTTCCAGGAAAAAACCAAGCGCGACTCCCAGTAAAGCTGAATGAGCCATGGTGTCACCTAAATAGGACATTCTTCTCCAGACTACAAAACAGCCCAGCGGTCCTGCAACCATGGCGACTCCTATTCCTGCTAGTACTGCTCTCCAAAAAAAATCATCTAAAATCATCATTGTCTGTCTTCCTGCAGTTTACCTGAAATATGATGTGTGTGGTCGTGATTGTGACTGTAAACCGCTAACGCGCTTCCGGAATCCAAACCAAACAGTCGTAAATATTCAGGGTGCCGACTTACATCTTCAGGCTGTCCTTCACAGCAAATGTGCTGATTCAAGCACAGTACGCGGTCAGTGGACGCCATCACAACGTGTAAATCATGTGATACCATCAGTACTCCGCATCCGTGGCTTGTACGCAGATTTGCGATCAATTTATATAATTCGGACTCACCCATGTAGTCAACACCCTGTACAGGCTCATCGAGCACCAGCAGTTCCGGACTTCTCAACAGAGCACGTGCCAACATTACACGCTGAAATTCTCCACCCGAAAGTTGGTAGACAGGTTTATCTCTCAAAGAAGCAACTCCTGTTTCTTCAAGCGCATTCTTAATTTGCCGGCTGGAATAATTGCCTGTAAGCTTCATTATCCTGCTGACAGACAGAGGAAGAATATGGTCAACCGCAACTTTTTGCGGGAGATACCCTATTCTGAGTTTGGCTTTTTTAAAAATACTTCCTGCATTCGGAGGTATTAATCCAAGAAGCACACGCAACAGGGTGGTTTTTCCCGCACCATTGGGGCCAATGACTGTTACAATTTCTCCTGCTGAAACTGTAAGTGTAATATTAGAGAGCAACTCACGCCCGCCTGTCACTAGAGAAAGATCTTGAGTCTGAAGCAGGAATTGTTTTTTTTCTACGGTTTGCGAATTATCTGCTGCAGTTTCTCTGTTGCTTGACATTGACAAATTAGTGAATCAGAGTTAACTTAGAATGAGTATTATTTGTAACACATTTTCCTCTTCAAAGCAAAGCTGCAAAGCAAAAACTGGATAGTAATGAAAACTGGATTTTGCTTTATTTTGATTCTACCCCTGCTGTACATAACTCAGCTAATGGCAGCTTCAGACATAAAAGTCCTGGTTTCCATCAAACCTTTCCATTCACTTGTCTCAGCAATAATGCAGGATGTTTCTGAACCGCTTCTGTTGATTAACGGCAATAATTCACCACATTCCTATGCACTTCGTCCGAGTTCTGCAGAAAATCTGCAACAGGCGGATCTTGTTTTTTGGGGAGGTGAAATACTTGAAGGATTTTTGACAAAACCTCTTCAATCTTTGGCCAGCAGGGCAAAGTTGGTTTCACTGCAGGAAACAGCAGGTCTGAGACTCTTGCCGCTGCGTTCAGGAATAGTGTGGCAAAAACATGAAACTGATTCTACTATTGATCATTCTGCAGAAGATGACTCAGCAAGCACTTCCGGTATAGATCCACACAAACATGAAACTGATTCAGCTAATGATCATTCTGCAGAAGATGAAACAACAAGCACTTCCGGAACAGATCCACACATTTGGCTGGATCCGTACAATGCAAAAATAATCAGCAGTAAAATAGTGGAAATTTTAACTGAAATGGATCCTCAAAACGCACAATCTTATCGCAGAAACGGTGAAAAATACGGACTCCGTCTTGAGCTACTCGACCGCAAGTTGAAAGCAGAAATGACTAAAGTTGCTGAGACACCGTATATGGTGTTTCATGATGCATATCAATATTTTGAGAAAAGATATCAGCTCAATGTTGTTGGTTCTATGACTCTTCACATTGGCTTTGGCTCAAGTGTACGCAGATTAACAGCAGTGCGTAAGACAATTCAAAAAGAAAAAATACGCTGTATTTTCAGCGAACCACAGTTTTCACCAAAACTGCTGCAGACTGTTATTGCAGGTACAAATGTAAAACAAGGAACTCTTGATCCTTTAGGAGCTGGACTTGAATCTGGAGCAGAACTGTATTTTACATTACTAAATAATCTCAGTCATAACTTAAGTAGTTGTCTTAACTGATTATTAGCAGTAAAAAACCGTTTAATCCTGTAAAATCATTAGAGAAACAGTA
The DNA here is from genome assembly GCA_014381795.1 of Pseudomonadota bacterium. Lineage (GTDB taxonomy): Bacteria > SAR324 > SAR324 > SAR324 > NAC60-12 > Arctic96AD-7. The sequence goes on from JACNKY010000350.1 coordinate 2,220, forward strand.
TATCAACTGAAAAAAATAAGCAGAGATGCATAAAGCACAATTGCGAAATTAAGCACTATTTCCATAAATTAAAATGAGTGAAGACAAGCAAAAACAAGCAGCAAATAAAAAGGAACAGGGTGAAACTGCTGCTTCAGTTTTCAAGCAGTTTTCCACTCAATTTTTGCGTGGAATGTCAGTAAGAATGCGTGAAACTTACAGCAAGACTGAGTTGGATGGATTTCTCAAGGAGCGCTTTGCTTTTTTTCAGGAAGCTACACGCAGGAGCGGAATGGTCCGGGTTAAAGCACATAAACTTTCGACTGTGTCACAGCAGGAGTCACGTTTCAACGGCCATGTGATAGTAGAAATTTCTGCTCCGGACGCTCCATTCATCGTTGTTACAGTTGAAGCGTTGATGCGGAAAATGGAGTTGCTGATTCATCGAAAACTTCATCCTATAATGGGTGTGGTACTTTCTGCAGAAAAGGAGATAGAAGCAGTTATTTCTCCTGAAGAAAAAATGGAAAAGTTTGATCATCTCTATCTGGAAATTGAAGCGGATGCGGATATTGTCTTTTTAAAACGTCTTGAAACTCTAATTGCCGGACATATGCTGGCAGTACAACTTGTCCGTAATCATCGACAAAAAATGCTGCAGTCACTGGCATCAATGCAAACAGAAATTGAGTCTGTGAGAGCAGTTTCAGCAGACACAAAGGGTGAGTGGTCAAAACTTTGCGGTTGGCTGAAACTGGACAATTTTACGGTGATGGGCTTTATCACATTTTTAGAGCAGGACTCAGCATCTGCGGAATTTATCAAAACCGTGGAAAATTCCGGACATGGAATATTAGCTCCGGAATATTTGGAAAAATCTTCAAATAAACTCTTAAACGTTTTAACAGCACAACTCTGGAAACGTCGTCACTCAGATTTTCCTTTTGCACTTGACCGTGTACGATTCCCAAGTCCGGTTTTACGTTTTGAGAATCTGATGATCCTGAGTTTACGTATTCCGGACGCAAAACTTGGCATGGTTGAGCATGTATTTCTTGGTCTGCTCAGAGGGAGTTCGCTGAATGTAAAAAACACTGAGACTCCGTTGATTCACCAGAAGATGCGTTATATCTTCGAAAACCGGAACATGCTTCAGAACAGTTACGATTACAATGAGGTTGTGAGGATCTTTGGTGCAACACCTAAATTCGAGCTATTCCGTTCATCAAGAAGAGAATTAATTCAAATATGCGATGACCTGCTGTCAGTCAATAATCCTAATAAAATTCATTGTTTCCAAATAGAAACACGAGTTTCTGGAGTCTTGAAACTGATGGTTGTGATGCCCACTTCTCTCCTAAATGAAGAAGCAATTGAACAAACCGCGGACTTTCTTAAAGGAAAAATTACGCATCAGAATTGTGAATGGTTTGAAGCCCGCGGAAGTGAAAAGTCACGTTTGCATTTTGAATTTGAGCTGCAGGAGGATTTACAGGAAAAAAATGATTTACCGTCTTTTGATTTACTGCAACTTGAAGGGGAAATCAGCGGATTGATAAAACCATGGGAAACTCAACTGCGTGAACTGCTCCGTAATCAGCATCCAGGAGAAGAAGGAGCGCAACTTTATGAACGTTATGTTCCGCTGATGCCTTCGCATTACCGTGCACGTGTTGATACCATGGAAGCGTTGGAAAACATCCAGTACATGGAACGACTGACTCATGAAGATAATATTCAACTCGATTTAAAACCCTTTACCCTGCCTTCACTGCTGGTTGAGTCAGTCTCCCTGCTGTATATTTACAGTAAAGAAAAAACTCATTTGATCAGGATTATGACTGTCC
>JACNKY010000080.1 GCA_014381795.1 Pseudomonadota bacterium
TTCTGCTTTTTCCAGTGGAATTTCGGTCTCAGCTATTTCTGCAGTTGCTGCTTCATTCTGAACTTCTTCACTGACCTCTTTCAGCACAGTACTGTCTTTTTTCTTCGGTTGGTTCTTTTTTGAGGATTTGGATTTCAACGAACTTAACTGATCTGCTTCACTGCCGAGCAGTTGCACAATCGCCATTTCAGAGTTATCACCAAGTCTGTTTTTTCCTAATTTAATAATCCTGGAATAACCACCTTGACGATCCTTGTAACGTTCTGCCAAATTTTCGAAGAGCTGTGACATTGCCTCTTTACTCTTCACAAAACGCAAAGCTTGACGCCGAGCATTTAGATCACCCTGCTTACCCCAGCTTATCATTTTCTCAAGTGGTTTGCGGACTTCTTTCGCTCTAGCCAGTGTGCATGTTATTTGGCCATGCTCCAGAATAGACGTAACCATGTTACGCATCATAGCACGGCGATGCGAAGTAGTTACTCCTAAACGGTTTCCAGCTTTTAAATGTCGCATCTTATGTTTTTTTCCTAATTATTTGTCGTGAGGATTATTCATCGGGTCAAAATTATCCAAGGAAGTGCCGAGCGACAATCCCATATCAGTCAGGATTACTTTAATTTCATTCAGTGACTTCCGGCCAAAGTTTTTAGTTTTGAGCATTTCCTGTTCACTTTTCTGGACAAGATCGCCAATGGTTTCGATTTTGGCGTTCTGCAGGCAGTTGATGGAACGTACTGATAATTCAAGTTCGCTTACACTACGGTATAAGTTTTCATTCAAAGGTTCATCTTCTACTTCAACTACAACTTCGTCCTTTATTTTGCTTTCATCAAAGTTAATAAAAACGTCCATGTGCTCTTTAATGATTTTTGCTGCATAGGCCAAACTGTCTGAAGGTTTTACTGAACCATTTGTCCACAATTCAAAATTTAAGCGGTCATAGTCTGTCTTTTTGTCAACACGTGAATTTTCAATTTCATAGTTGATCCGTGTAACAGGTGAATGATTTGAATCAAGATATATTGTACCTACTGGTAAATCTTGTTGTTGATTCTCTTCTGACGTTACATAACCTTTGTTGAAACGTGAATACATCGTCATACTAACAGTGGCACCTTTTTGTAAAGTTGCCAAAATTAAATCAGGATTCAATATTTCGGCTTTACCAAAAGTTGAAATGTCGCCTGCTTTTATAACGCAGGGTCCTTCTCCGATGAGCTCCAGTTCAACAATTTCATCAACAAATTGTTCTATTTGTAGTTCCTTGATATTGAGAATAACTTGAACCATGTCCTCAACAATACCTGGGATGTTGCTGAATTCATGAGTTACACCGTCAATTTGCACGGCAAATACAGCTGATCCACGAATCGAAGAAAGAAGAACACGTCTTAAAGAATGACCAATCGTCATTCCAAATCCAGGTTCCAAAGGATCAATTGTAAACTTTCCATAATCAGCTTTTAAGCTGTCCGGTTCAAACTGCAATTTAGTCGGTTTTGCAATTGCCATCCAGTTTTTCGCAAAGAAGGGATTTTCTTCAGTAACACCTTCTTCAGTTTCTATATCCAAGTTTGTGTCAGCGGACATATTCTCTTCTGGTACGGCAATTTCTGCATCCGTATCTGCTGTTTCTATTGTTTCATTTATTTCAGACATCTGCATTCCAGTATAGTTTTCTGGTTATTTCAACCTAAAAAACAAAACTGTTAAGGAGAAGTTATCCTCCACACAGTTTTGTAAATTATGACAATTTTTCAGATTCGACGCTGCTTTGGAGGTCGGCATCCGTTATGAGGAACCGGTGTAATATCGTTGATTGACGTGATTCGCATGTCTTCAAGTGCTGAGATTGCACGAAGTGCTGATTCACGTCCCGAACCCGGTCCTTTGACAAAAACATCGACACTTTTCATGCCGTTGTCTACTGCCTTTTTGAGAGCATCATCTGCAGCGACTCTTGCCGCAAACGGTGTACTTTTGCGAGACCCTTTAAAACCGTGAGCGCCTGTACTCGACCAACCGATTACGTTGCCCTGTGTATCAGTAATTGTAACGATTGTGTTGTTAAAAGTTGCCTTGATATAAACTCGGCCCGTTTCAACAATTCTTTTTTCTTTTTTCTTTTTTGCCTGTGCCATCAGATAAGGCTCTTTTCAGTGTTTATGATGAATTATTTTTTCTTGCTGACTGCTAATCCTCGCGGTCCTTTTCTTGTTCTTGCATTGGTCTTAGTCCGTTGGCCTCTGACCGGCATATGTTTACGATGCCGTAATCCACGGTAGTTTCCTAAATCCATGAGACGCTTGATATTCAAACTTATGTCTCTTCTAAGATCACCTTCAACCTGGTATTCTTTTTCGATTATTGTACGGATCTGGTTTACCTGATCGTCATTCAGATCACGTACTCGCAGATTCTTATCAATCTTCGCTTTGACTAAAATATCGTTAGAAATTTTTCTGCCTACACCATAGATGTAGGTTAGTCCAATTTCAACTCTTTTAGTGTTTGGTAAGTCAATACCGGAAATTCTTGCCATCCAGCTCCTTCTTATCCTTGACGCTGTTTATGTTTTGGATTCTCACAGATTACCCGCAAGACACCTTTTCTTTTTATAATTCTGCACTTATCGCAGATCCTTTTTACAGAAGAACGTACTTTCATTTTATTTTATTTTTTTGGTTCGCTTCATAAACGCAACGCACCTGATTTTAACTGGCGTCGTTTTGTTTTTTTCATAAAGCCGTCGTAGTTCTGATTTAACAAGAAGGCTTCTATTTGATTAACCAAGTCTAACCCAACTCCAACCACAATTAAAAGTGCTGTCCCTCCAAAGTAGAAAGGGATGTCAAAAAGGTCAAAGAGGATATACGGGAAAAGACAGACAACGGCCAAATAAGTTGCCCCACCGAAAGTTAAGCGTGAAAGTACTAAATTCACATATTCTGCCGTTTTCTTACCGGGACGAATACCCGGAATATATCCACCGTGTTTCTTCATTTCTTCTGCAATCTTAACCGGATTAAATGTAATAGCCGTGTAGAAGAAGGCAAAGAAAAAAATCATCAGGGCAAACATAAAATTATATAACATCCTACCCGGCAGTAACTGACTTCCGACTGCCTGAACCCACGGGACTGCTATAAACCCTGTGATAGTCGCTGGAAAAGCAAGTATTGATGATGCAAAAATAGGCGGTATTACACCCGCTGTGTTAATTTTCAAAGGTAGATGTGATGACTGTCCTCCGAACATCCTATTCCCCTGCATCCGTTTTGCGTATTGTACAGGAATCTTTCTGTATGCGGTTTCAGCAAAAATAACCAAGAAAATGACCACTATCATCAATATACCGACAATCACCAGTACCAGTGGTGACAAAACATTGTCCTGTACCAGACGTACTGAATTAATAATCGCACCAGGAATGCCGACTACAATTCCAGCAAAAATCAATAGCGATATACCGTTCCCAATTCCACGTTCACTTATCTGCTCACCAACCCACATCAAAAAAGCTGTACCTGCGGTCAAGGTAATGACAGTCAGTGCTCTAAATGCCCAAGGATCAAAGGTTGAAATTACGATTGGTTGTCCACTTGGAGCAGCCATGCTTTCAAGCCCTACCGCAATAGCAAAACCCTGCACTATGCTAAGAACTATTGTACCGTATCTGGTATAACTGGTAATCTTTTTACGACCCGCATCTCCCTCTTTCGATAATCTTTCGAGGTATGGAAAAACTGCAGTCAGTAATTGAATAATAATTGAAGCACTGATATAAGGCATCACACCCAGCGCGAAAACCGTTAAGCGTGACAGTGCTCCTCCGGTGAACATATCGAAGAAACGTAAAATTGAACCTTGTTGCGCTTCAAAAAATGCCGTCAATGCTGCTCCGTCAATTCCAGGTGTTGGAATGTGTGCACCTAAACGGAAAATGAAAAGCATGAAAAGTGTGAAGAAGATGCGTTGTCTTAGTTCTTCAATCCGAAAAATATTCTGAA
>JACNKY010000122.1 GCA_014381795.1 Pseudomonadota bacterium
TTGAGTTGCCTGTAGAAAGCTGGAAAAGTTCGGGATCACGTTCAAAGAAAGTGAAGACTAAAACATACAAAGAAATAATAACAAGTACGGCAGAGCCGATTGTCTGCCAGCGGATTTTAAGAGGATTAGTTGAAAAAAGATTATCAGGAAGGGAAGTTTCCGGAGTTTTATCAGCCAGCACAGCTGATTTTTGCCAGGCCATTTCGGCGGCCTGATTCTGTTCAGCAGAGTAGAAACTGTTTCCCAGACGATAAAAACTCTCAGCGAGCATCATGTCAGGAACCCTTTCTTTTGTTAAAATATTTGCCGCGGAATTATAATTACCGGAATTTATAATTTCCTCTGGAATTGGGATTTCAGCGAAACTTAGAGCAGTCGATGACATACTGTGCTTAGTGTTGAGTCTCTTTTTGTGCGCGCCAGTCATTGTAACTTATACCTGCCAGGCTGGCTTTGCCTTTACGGTGCGAAGTAACAATTCGTTCAGTCATGAAATAGCTGATGACAAAACCCGGGACTGCATAAACAAGACTGCCGATTATCATGGGCCAACCAAGGTCGATTAAGAGGAAACGCGCCCCGGCAACAATCATTTCCCATGTTCCCTCCTTTGAAGAAATGTGGCCGAGATATTCTGTAAACAGTTCATAAGAAATCCCGTTTTGCGTTTCAAGCAGCCAATAACCCGTCACTAAAAATAAATAGTAAAGAGGCACCATGGTGAGCGGATTTGAAATCCAGACCATTGCTACACCTACCGGTAAATTAAAATGCCTGCAGAAAATGTAACGGTAAATACTCCAAACCAGTGCGACCAGATACATTTGTACACCTACTGTTGGAGTTAATCCTAAAAATACTCCAACCGCGACTCCCAGACTAACTTCTGAAACAGGAGCCGTTGAATGTAAAACCGGATTAATTAATTTCTCTGTAATAAGTTTTTCAATTACCTTCTTCATGCTCTACCAGCTACCCTGATTTTTCATGGAAGCCCAAGGTTCCTGGATTGGCAGAGGATCTCCGATGTGAAGCAGTTCAATTGATACTTGATCCGGACTACGGATAAAAGCCATTTTACCATCTGTAGGCGGACGCAAAATAGTGACTCCATCATTTTGTAACTTCTCACAAAAATCATAAATATTCTCAACCCCATAAGCAACATGTCCAAAATTTTCTCCGCTGCTGTAAGGCACACTCTGTTCCCAGTTATAAGTCAATTCGAGCGGTGGTTCATCTTCAGTTGCTGCCAGAAAAACAAGGGTGAATTTCCCTTCCGGAACTTCTTTGCGACTCACTTCAACCATTCCAAGTTTATTGATGAAAAAATCAAGTGCGCTTTCAAGGTTTTGGACACGTATCATAGTATGTAAATATTTCATTTTAGCCTTTTATCTATTTTAATGTTCACCAGCCTAACTGGCATAAAACTGTTTGCTGCTCAGCAGCATCAATTATTACTTGAACAGTCACCTTTATGCAAGTTTGAGGTGGAGCTTGAGTCTGTTCAAATTTAAGTGCAGCAATGAATTCAATCAGTGTTTGAAATGCCGCATTACCTGATTTCCGTAAAAGAGATTTTGTTTCCGGATCATAACGATAGGTGATTGTTTCCAGAGTATCCGCAAGGTCTCCGTCACGATTGCGGTCAGCTTTTAAGACCACTGAGTATGTCGAAATTACGACTCCACTTTCACTTCCTGAACCAAGCGCATAACCCGCTTGAATCAACTCTGATTTTAGCAGCAGGAGGAAACGTTGAAAATCACCCTGTAACGTTATTTTTTGCTGCTCCTGGAATGCAATTCTGTTTATTTCCAGCAGGGGGCGTTGCGCCGCAAGAAGCACGACAGAGGCAATAGCCAAAACGAGCATCAGTTCAATCAGGGTATATCCGGAATTGCGTAAGCAGCATACCGGACTTTTTTTGATCATGGTTTTTTCTGCGCTGTCCACCATTCGGCCAATACTTTTGGAACCGCATCATGACTTTTTAGCTCGAAAAAAATAGTGCTAAGCTTTGGTTCAATCAAGGCCACCTGCCAATGCAGTTCTGCATTCTGTCCACTCAAAGTCACATTTTCCTGGTAAGTGCCAGGGATTAATGTAGCGTTTAGTTTTGACAGAGTCCAGTTATCGAGTTGAGAAGCCAGTTCAGCTTTTTGCTGTCTGAGCTGCATTTGTTCAAGAGTCTTCTCTGTGACATTGGCAAATCCTGCAACAAGGATGACTAATATTGTGTTTGCAAGCATCACTTCTATCAGTGTAAATCCTCTTTTCATCTTGAAGCTGCCTCTCTAATGAACGTTTTTTTTATTTTTATTTTATAATAGATATGTCAGACTTAAGCAAACAAGAGAGATGTAATGTTTGTTGCGTCTCCGCTCATGAACCTCGCTCAAGAACCTCACTCCTGCAGAGATCATGATTTACATATTTTAATCAAAAAAGCTTTGCCTTGCCGCAGTAATATTTTCTCATGAAGCATTTAAAAAACAGCATGTTATCTTCCCAATCTTTTCCAAGAGAGTCAATCAATGAAATTTAGTTTTCCAGGTCTGAGCGATCAAGAGGTTTCTGAATCACGTCAAACTAACGGTGCGAATGTAGTGACAACGCAGGAATCCGAGGGTTTTTACGCAAAGTTGCTGTCCAACTTAAAAGATCCGATCATAGTCATTTTATTAGTTGCACTAGCTGTAACAGTTTTTTTGGCAGCTTTGGGTTTTGCTCCTTGGTATGAAGGTCTCGGAATCGCGATTGCTGTTGTAGCCGCAACACTGATTGCTACCTGGTCTGAATACAGCAATGAAAGTGAATTTCAACGTTTACTTGAGGAAGCATCAAAAGTCAAAGTGAAAGTTTTCCGCAATAAAACTCTTATAGAAATATTTATCGATGATTTAGTTGTCAATGACTTGGTACTTTTGCATCCCGGAGATACTGTGCCAGCAGATGGTTTTTTGCTCGAGGGTGACCTCGAGTTGAATGAATCAGCTCTCACAGGCGAATCTGAAACTGTAAAGAAAACTGCTACTGAAGATCAAAAAAAAGCTGCAGGAGATGAAAAATCAGAAATGTCACGTGCCGCGCTGGTAGAAGACGGTGAAGCAGTCATGAAGGTTTTGAAGGTTGGAGACAAAACCAAGTATGGTGCAACACTTAAAGAGTTAACATCCGCTGAAACACGCCCCTCTCCCCTGCAGGAAAAACTGACGTATCTCGGCCAGCAAATCAGCCGTTTTGGGTACATTGGGGCTTTAATGATCGCGTTTTCTTTTATGTTTAATCATATCTTTCTGGAAGCAGGCGGTTGGGAAATCTATTTCAGTAAACCTTCTGGCGAAATTATTTATCACTTGGTGACTGCCATTATTTTAGCCATCATCATTATTGTAGTTGCTGTTCCTGAAGGTCTGCCCATGATGATTGCGGTCGTACTCTCAATGAATATGCGCAAACTGCTCAATGCTAAAGTGCTGGTGAGAAAACTGCTCGGCATTGAAACCTCCGGAAGTTTAACAGTTCTTTTTACTGACAAAACAGGAACCCTCACTCAAGGGAAATTAACTGTCTCAGAGTTACTGAGAGGTGACGGGGAACATTTTACCTCATTTGAGGATATTCCTGATAATCTGCGTCAAACTGTCGCTTTTGCCCTGAGAAACAATACGGGGGGCTCAATTGATAACACAGACTCCGAAAATCCAAAAATTGTTGGCGCTAATCCAACAGCTCAAGCTTTATTGCGTTTCCTCGGTGCAGATTTGGTTAAACAGGATGATGTAAAAATTACGGCAAATATCCCATTTAACAGTGCCTACAAATTCTCTGCTACTCAGGTTGAAGGTTCACAAAATTTAACTCTGGTCAAGGGAGCCTCAGAAATAGTGCTTGCCGGCTGTACACATTGTTTTGATGCTGACGGAAAGAAAGTCGAACTAAATCCCGAAAAACTCAAAGCAGAAATGTTGGGTCTTTCCGAACGTGCCATGCGCCTCATTGGCCT
>JACNKY010000079.1 GCA_014381795.1 Pseudomonadota bacterium
ATAGTTTTATCTAGCATGAAAGACAATGGTATGAAAATGTGCTGCCCAGTCAACTTCCTGCCGGTGTGGACTCGTATTTCCGGGATGGAATAACTACCGCATTTGCACCTGACGCCATTGGAGGGGAGCAGTTTTTTATTTGTAGCCATGGGAGGCATGATAAAAGCTGTGCCAAGTTTGGGCAGGAACTTGCTGATAAAATGCGTTATCATGTTTCTAGGCAAAAATCTGCCGTTGAAGTCTGGGACAGCAGTCATCTTGGAGGGCACCGATTTGCCGCCACCATGATTGATTTCCCAACAGGTAGGGCATATGGACACCTTAGTGCGGATGAGGTTCCAAATTATTTAGCAAGCCGTAAAGCTGCTCAGGTTTATGGTACAGCTTATCGCGGATCGGTTTTTCTCTCCGGATTGGAGCAAGTCGCGGAAGCACATGTACAGCATTTTTGCTTTATGCGGAAGTGGTCCTGTCGGCCTCAAATCCGGAAGGTAGAAAAATTAACTGAAGAAACTTTCCGCTGCTTTGCCGTCTTCCGCAATGCTGAAAGTTCTGTTGATTTACAAGCACTAATTCCGGATGAAATGGCTTTTACTTTTAAGTTGAAAGGTTTTGAAAGTCCTTCCGGTTGTGATGCCCTTGAAGAGCCGCTATTGCGCAATTGCTGGGAGCTGGAGTCCTCCGAATCCGTTTAATAATATTTTGTACTGGAGTAAATAATGACAGACGAAGAAGTTCAAGAAGATCAGGAAAGTACTGAGGCTGAAAATGTGGATAATCCTGAAGATGATATGGATTCGTTGATGAATGAGATGGATGGAAACAGCCCAGCTTCGGAGGATTTTGGCGGCAGTGGTGATTTGAGTTCCTTAATCACCGAGACAGTTGAATCGACTGACGATAATATCGATGAATTACTGGAATCGGCGTCAGACACCTCGCCCACCATGGACGCAGCGTCCGGTGATGAAGAAGGTGTTGATTTGAATTTTTTGCTGAAGATGCCTTTGACCGTTACCTTTGAGGTAGGACGAGCAAAAATGAACATCAACGACTTCCTTTCACTTGGTCAGGGATCTGTTTTGGAATTGCACAGATTAGTTGGTGAAAACCTTGATATGTTCGTCAGCGGAAAATTGGTCGCTCAAGGTGAGGTCGTTGTTTCAAATGAAAAATTTGGGGCAAAAATAATACAGATTATTGCTCCTGAAGAGCGTATAAAAAAAATGGGAGGTATGGATAGAACGAATTAGCAGCAGAACAGGCAGAAAAGGATACATTTTTTAATAAACCTGTTTGCTCTAAGCTGACATTTTATCTACAATTTCTCAATGCCTGCATACGATTCGAAGTTAAGTTCATACGATTATGAACTTCCACAAAAACTCATTGCCCAACATCCATCACCTAAGCGTGACCAGTCTCGTATGCTCCTGCTGGAACGTCAAAGTGGACAAATCTCACATCACAACTTTGCCGAAATAGTTTCGCTGTTACCTGAATCCTCCTGCCTTGTCATCAACAACACCAAAGTCTTGCCTGCTCGTCTTCCCGGAAAACGTCAAACAGGAGCAGTAATTGAAGCATTACTGATTGAAGAAAAAAGTGAAGGTCACTGGTCTGCTATTGTTCGTAAGGCCGGAAGGATAAAAACTGGAGAGCTTCTAGAATTTTGCAGTGGACGTCTCCGTGCAGTTGCGCAGGAAAGACTTGAAGAGGGAAAATGGCTGTTGTCATTTGAAGAAGCTGAACTTTTGAAAGAACGTTTAGAAGAATTTGGTCTCCCACCTTTACCGCCTTACATCGAACGTAGGCAAGCGAGTGATTTACAAAACGAGGAAGACAGGGAACGTTACCAAACCTGTTTTGCTTCAGAACCGGGGGCAATTGCTGCTCCAACTGCTGGTTTGCATTTCACACCAGAAATTTTATCAGCAATCAGAAAGCGTGGTATAGACATCTTGGAGGTTACACTACATGTCGGGCTGGGTACTTTTTCCTCCATTGAGGTGGAAGAAATCAGGCAACACAAAATGCATACGGAATTTTTTTCTGTTACCTCTCAAACTCTGGAGCAGTTGAAGAAATACAGGCTAAATCAAAAAAAGATTATTTGCCTTGGCACAACTTCTGTAAGAGTCCTGGAAACGTTGGCGCAACAGAATTTCCAGCACAGTTCCGGCTGGACAGATATTTTTATTCACGCACCTTACGAATTCAGGATGATGGCTGGACTACTGACCAATTTTCACCTTCCAAAATCAACATTGATGATATTAGTTTCAGCTTTTTGCGGACGTGATTTTTTATTGTCTGCATACAAGCAAGCGATTGATCATAATTACCGCTTTTTTAGTTATTTTGACTGTATGTTAATTTTGTGATATTTAGTAGACAGACCTCAACACAGTTATTAAAGATGGAGAGTTAAAATGTTGTCATTTCGAAGGTTGTGAGAAATCTTGATGATATTAGCGTTGTTGCAGATAGCAGATTTAGCGCTTAATTCGAAATGATATGGGTTCAGGGCTTTTTTTGAGTTGAAGCTTATTTCAACTGTTTAGCTGTTGTCACCTTCAAGTTCACCCGCTGAGGATTGAGGAAACTTAAGCAAATCATCAACAATATCATAATACTCAGGTTTGTCTGAACAGTAAATGTGCCCAATCGTTTTTATTCCGTGAGCTAAATCGAGCATTCCTGCAGCAATACTGATGGTACTTGCTCCAAGACGTTCCCAGAAAAGACTTGCTCCACATTCCTGGCAGAACCCACGTCTTGCTTCGTTTGAAGAACGATACCATTTGAGTCCGGCATCATTCACAAACTGAATTTTGTTTTTCTCAACCGCACTGTATGCCGCATAATGTCCGTGAGTGTGAAGGCACTGTCCGCAATGACAATTGACCACCTGACGCAAATCACCTGTGATGTTGAAGCTTACAGCCCCGCATAAACAATGCCCATGACAACTGCTTCCTTTCTGTGATTCCTGTTGAGCTTCCTCTGTCATATTTTGCACTATACGATTATCACGACGATCTGCTTTTGAATATATTTTAGCGGAGGGCTTAACTTTTTCAGCATATCTGCTTTTCATTTTAGCGCTGTAATCGGCTCCAAGAGCAGGAGTATCTTTTTTTGTTTTTGACATTTAATCTCTTTCCATAATTTATCCTGGAAAAGCAGGAAATCGTCAATTTTACAATTTCAAACTTTCACACCAGTAGCTCTCAAGATTTGCACGGTAAATCCTTCCAACCATGCGCTTCCTGCTTGAGGAGGAATGTATTCTGCAGGCTCCTTATGGCTGTCAATCAGCACCCTCCAATCGATTTCTCTGGGCAGCATAAATTCAACCGGCTGCTCAAAACAATTGATAAGTACACGTATTGTCTGTTCCGGCCACTCAGAATTTGTTACTTCGTAATGCAGAGTACGTACATATGGCTCAAACTCTTCCGTACCTCCGGAAGCGTCAAACCACTGATAATTACTTTTTGCTGAAAACAGAAAAGAAAAGTACTGTTTCCGCACAGCAATCATACGACGAGTAAACAGCAAAAGCTCAGAGTTTTTTTCTGCAAGCTCCCAGTCAAGCCATGTCAGCTCAGAGTCATGACAATAGGCATTGTTATTCCCCTGCTGCGTCCTGCCGAATTCATCACCTCCGAGCAGCATCGGAATTCCGTTTGACAGTTGGAGCAGGCATTGAAACATACGTACTTTGCGGAAACGTAATTTTTGTATTTCCTGATTATTAGTCGGCCCTTCAATTCCGCAGTTTTCAGCAAATTCGGAATTATGACCATCGCGGTTATTTTCTCCGTTAGCTTCGTTGTGTTTTTCGTTGTATGAAACGAGATCCATCAACGTCATACCATCGTGCGAAGTGAGAAAGTTGAGGCTGTATTTCCTGCCGGAATCTACAGAACCGAAAATTTCCGGACTGCCGAGAATTGAGGCTTTAAGCGCCTCCATCATTTTTTCCTCACCCCGCAA
>JACNKY010000248.1 GCA_014381795.1 Pseudomonadota bacterium
CAAGCTTTAGCGAATGTAACAAATGGATTTTTCATTTCCAGATTGCTGATTCATCTGCAGGGAGGATCTAAGACTTTATACAAGTTCATCTGCCTGAATCACTTTTTTGCAAATTTAAGAATTGTAACTTGATTAAAATCTTAACTTATCCTAAATTTCAATGAGTTTATTTTTTTTAAAGACAATCCAAGTTAGCTCGACTGAATGTAATTTTAACCAAAAGAGCAGTTTGTGTTTCAGTTCTTCAAATTGGTGACCCCACGGAAGGTGTTGCTCCCCCTATATAAGAATAACATAACTCCAGACTGCTCTAACTAGACAACGGACTTCCGGATCTTCTTGAACATGACAAATGACTGACGAAAATCCCTCAACCGTCATTGTAAATATGCATGGTTTACTGGGAGAGCATGAAGTTATTCAAATGGAATTTGAAGCAGAACTTCTTCAAGAGAAAGAACAATTTGTTTTTGATAATGTGGCTTATGAAATTGTACGTATTATAAATGAGGATGTCGAATATCCTGTTGTATATGTTTCTATTCTCGATATTTTAAGCCAGACTTGATCACTGACGATTGCCCCGCTTTTTTCCTAATAACATGCCTGCATCACTCCAAAATATCCTCCATAAAATAAAATCAGACGCTCCAGTTGTTGAATTACAAGGACTTTCCGGATCGAGCAAAGCTCTAGTACTTTCCTTGCTCAGTCTACAAATGAAGCAGGCTGCAGAAAAAACAATTCCACTGGTAGTTGTTTGTGAATCATTTGATATCGCTGAAGTTCTGCTTAATGATCTTTACTATTATTCAGGCAGAGAAGGTGTACATTTTTTCCCTTTCTGGGATGTACTGCCTTATGATAATTTTTCACCACATAAAGGTCTGGTTGCTCAGCGTTTTCAAACACTAGGCGCACTGCTCAAAGGTAAGGTCAGGATTCTCGTTACAACGCCGAACGGGATGATGCAGCGTTTCCTACCGCGTGATACTTTCCAAAAAAACACAATTTCGCTGAACACGGAATATATCGGCAGTACCGAACTTATCCGGCAGCAATTGCTGTTTTCAGGATACAATCAGGTTGATGTCGTAGAGGATCAGGGTGAATTCAGTACCCATGGAGCAATTCTGGACGTTTTTCCGCTCAATCGAGAAAAACCTGTACGGATGGAGTTGACAGCAAAGAAGGAACTCTTGTACCTCAAACCATTCGATATTCAGACTCAGCGGACGACTGATACAGAGTTAGACTCACTCGACATTCTGCCTGGGACTGAAATTCTTTTTAATCTGCAGACGATTAATTATGCCCGCCAGACTCTGCCTTCATTCCGTAAAGAATGTACTCCTGAAGTTTTAAAACGTTTGAAAGAGAGTTTAAGTAAAAGTGAAAGTTTTCCCGGAATTGAATCACTATCACCTCTTTTTTACCCAAAGCTTGAAACACTTTTTGATTACATTCCTGCAGAACATCTGCTCGTAGTTGATGAAGAAAATAACGTGAAGAAACGCGCAGAGAATTTTTATCAGGAAGTTTTCATGGAATACGAACTCAGTTCACAACAAAATAAACTGACTCTGTCTCCAGAATCATTATTCTTAACAAGCAGTGAACTGGAGTTCCGATTACAAAAATCTGCTCAGTTATTTTTAAATTCCAAAACTCAAAATCATAAAGCTGAACGTACCCTGCATCAGCTTCAGTTTGTCAATAATCATTCCCTGCGGCAGGGATTTGAAAAAACAAAAGCAACATCTGCGGCAGGTCACATGGTGCAGATGCTTCAGAACTGGTATAAGTCAGGAGTACCAATTTTGCTGAGTGCCAAAAATCAAACACATGCCGATCATTTTCAGCAACTGTTGGAAGATTTAGGTGTGGAAACGTTTGTTGCAGGAGAGCAACTGAATCCTGAAACCTGTCCGTGGCTGGAATGGCTGGAGAACAGTCCTGTTGATGGCTCAAAAAAATCAATTCCTATCATAAGTGGAAACGTTTCTGCAGGTTTTCGTAAACTTGACACAGAGGGTAAAATACATTTTATTCTGCTGACAGAAGAAGAAGTTTTTGGTGAAAAAACTCGAAGTAGACGTTTGCAACGGACACAGGTTCAACAGGTTGCTGGCAGTTTGGATGATTTGCGTGAAGGCGACCATGTGGTGCATTTGGATTATGGAATTGGACGATATCAGGGTTTACAGAAAATTTCCGCGGGAGGTACAAACAACGAATTTATGCAACTGATTTATGCACGTGAAGAAAAAGTTTATGTGCCTGTAGGCAAATTTCACCTTGTGCAAAAATATGTAAATGCAGACGGGAATCCTCCAAAACTGAGTAAACTTGGAGAAAAATCTTGGAAAAAAACACGCGCAAAAGTAGCACGTTCTGTAGAGGATATCGCAGGAGAACTAGCAGAAATATATGCAGAAAGGAAAACACGTAAAGGTTTTGCCTTCAACACAGACGATGCAGAAATGCAGAAATTTGAACTACGCTTTCCCTTTGAGGAAACTCCGGATCAGTTGGAGGTCATCAGTTCTGTTAAGGCAGACATGGAATCTGAAATGCCGATGGATCGTTTAGTCTGCGGTGATGTTGGTTTTGGAAAAACAGAAATTGCCATGCGGGGTGCCTTCAAAGCGGTCCAGCAGGAAAAACAGGTCGCAATCCTAGTACCAACAACAATCCTTGCTCAGCAACATTACCAAACTTTTAACCAACGTTTTGAAGACACACCGTTTATTATTGAAGTCATCAGCCGTTTTCGTACAGAGGCAGAACAAAAAGATATTCTAAAACGTCTCCAAGAAGGAAAAATTGATGTCATTATCGGTACCCATCGTTTGCTTTCGACAGATATCAAGTTCCATGACTTAGGTTTGTTGGTAGTAGATGAAGAACAGCGGTTTGGAGTAAAGCACAAAGAAAAAATAAAGCGTTTCAGAGCGGCAGTCGATGTCCTCACACTTTCCGCAACTCCAATTCCACGAACACTTCACATGTCACTGATGGGACTGCGTGACCTGAGTTTGGTCAATACTCCGCCTGCAGATCGCAGAGCGGTAAGAACTCGATTGCTGCCGGTCAACGATTATATTATTCAGGAAGCAGTCAGTCGCGAAATTCGTCGTGGTGGCCAGGTTTTTGTGGTACATAACCGTGTTGAGTCAATTTATGAATACGGACGTTATCTTGAAAGTATCCTGCCTAACATCCGAATTGCCATCGGTCACGGCCAAATGAAAGAACAGCAACTGGAAAAAGTTATGCTGGATTTTATTGAAGGCCGCTTTGACGTTCTGCTCTCAACCACCATTATTGAGTCCGGACTTGATATTCCGAAAGCAAACACCATCATCATCAATAATGCTCAAAATTTTGGGCTTTCCCAACTCTATCAATTGCGTGGCAGGGTCGGCCGTAGCAATGTACAGGCCTATGCGTATTTGCTGATTCCTGCCGAAAAAATATTAAGTGGAGTTGCACATGAGCGACTACAGGTTCTGCAGGATCTCAATGATCTTGGTGCAGGTTTTAAAGTTGCGTCTAGGGACCTGGAAATACGGGGAGCGGGCAATTTACTTGGTTCAGAACAGTCTGGACAAATTGCCAGTGTTGGACTGGAACTCTACACACAGATGGTGGACAGGGCGGTTAAAAAACTGCAGCAAGCTGACTCCGGATTAGCGCCTGAAGATATTAATGTTCGTCTGGATCACATTGACCAGGCAATTCCGGAAAGCTATATTCGCAGCACGAGCCAGCGTCTTTCACTTTACAAAGCATTGGGGACATTACCCACAAAGGAAGATCTTTGGGATTTCCGTAATGGAATCGAAAACCGCTTTGGTGCGCTTCCGGAATCAGTATTGAATATTTTTAGGAATGCGGAAGTTCGGCTCTGGGGACAACTCCATGGTGTTGAAACAATTGAACATGACCATAACCGTTTGAGGATACAGTTGAAAGATGCCTCAAAACTCAATCATGAAAAACTGATAGAATGGCTCTGTGAACAGGAAACAGCGTTGAGCTATATTCCGGAAAACACACTCGATTTTAAAAATGTGCCTCCTGAAATGCCTGCCATCCTCAATGGACTTAAAAAACTCGAACAAGTTTTTACTGTCTCCAGGTGAGGTTTTCAGGGAAAAAGAGGGGTTGATTTAATCAAAAAGGAAACTGGATCAAGAGCAGGTACACAGGAGGTCGTCTTAAATGCTTGTCATCCTTGGCAATTTTTTTCCGTCCCTGGAAAACGACGACCTCCCATGAGATCCCTTTACTGAAACTGCAACAATGCAAGTTTATCACCATTTTAACTGATTTTGCTTAGGTGTCTAAAAACCTGCTGTATACTTCCATGAAGCGCTGCATCTCCGGCATCATCCTGAGACTCATTCGGAAAGTATGTGAAATCGGTGGCCCCATCGGTCGTACAAGAATTTTATTTTCCTTCAAATATTTACATGCCGCGACTGGATCTGGAGGTTCCACCAGCATAAAATTAGTTTTATTTGAATAATATTTGACCTGATGTTGATCAAAATATTTTTCCAACGCAGGTTTGCTTTCCTCAAGCAAATGCTTCACGATCCTCTGCCAGTGTTCTGGATTTTTTAATTGTTCACGTGCCGCAAAAACCGCAACCACATTTACGTCATACGGCCCGCGTATTTTTTGCAGATGCTTGATAAAGTCTGGTCTCGCAATGACATACCCCAAACGCAGACTAGGCATACCTAGCGCTTTTGAAAAAGTGCGGATTATAATTAGATTTGGATAACTCGACAATAATGAAACACAGGTTTCTCCCGTAAATTCATAATACGCTTCATCTACAAGTACTGGAATATAAGGAAATGTTTTTAGCAAATCCTCGATTTGCTCCAGAGAAACTGCTGTGCCTGTGGGATTATTCGGATTAATGACCACTATTAAACGTGTCTTAGAGTTCACCGAATCTTTTAGTTCTTGATGGGGAAAGCGAAAATCCCTCGAAAATTGCGGACCGTCAATAGCACAACCTAATGTTCCAGTAATCTGCCGGAACATCGGAAAGCCAGGCTGAGCCATTTTAACTTCATCCCCTTTTTCCAGTAAACAGCGTAAAATAAGGTCTATTCCCTGATCTGAACCATTCGTCAGTAGTAAACTTTTGTTAGGCACACCTACATATTCGCCCAACTTCTCCAGGAAATCACCGTAGATCGGATAAGCGTGAATACGATTTTTTAGTAATTCAGCAATATTTTCTACGACTTCCGGTGGAGGAGGAAGAGGAGGCTCGTTAAAGTCCATCAGTATATATTCTTCCGGATTCCTATTTTCCAGAGGAGGATCATAAAATCCCATGCTGGAAATTGCCTCCCTAACTTTTATATTTTGCCGTGAATTATCCTCTGGCATATGCTTCTCACTCACCGATTGAAAACATGTGTTCCAGATCGTGCCTGGAATATGTATGGAAAGCAATCAAAGTTTCTGTTGCAGTTATACCTTCCAGTTCTCCAAATTTTCCGGCAATTGTATCAGCGATTTGTTCATTAGTTTTGACGCGCACAACCGCCACCAAATCATAACGTCCAGCCACTGAATAGACTTCCGAAACTTCCTTCATATTAACCAGTTTTTCTGAAATACCTTTTATTTGCTGGCGTTCAATATTTAAAAGAACCAGTGCTGTTACCATGATTTTCTCCTGTGTTAGGGATTGTTTACTTAAATAATGTCTTATTCTAACAAAGCTCTATTATTTTCAAAAGGATTTTGTTAGCACTCTGTTTGGCTACACATACTTTATGTTCTGTTGAGATCAATGCGCATCAAGCCAAGTTTCGCCTTTACCGATTTCCACCAGCAGAGGCACCTCAAGTCCAACCACATTTTCCATTGTCTGTTTCACAATTTCACAAAGTTCATCCACTTCTTCCCTCAACGCGTCAAAGACAAGTTCATCGTGCACAGTCAGGATCATTTTTGATTTCAGCTGTTTTTCATTGAGCCGTCTATCAACCGCAATCATGGCCAACTTGATAATTTCCGCAGCTGAACCCTGGATGGGAGTGTTGATCGCGGCTCCTTCGGCCATACGCTTCAAGAGGCCTTTTCCGTTAATGTCCGGAAGATAGCGTCTTCTGCCGAACAATGTTTCTGTAAAACCTTCTTTACGCGCCTGTTCCAGAAAACGTTCCTGCAAAGCATGAATGGTACTGTATTTTGCAAAATAACGTTCAATAAATTCTTTTGCTTCAACTTTGGAGGTCTTAGTGACAATTGAAAGACGCTCCGTACCCATTCGATAAATCAACCCAAAATTAACTTCTTTGGCTCGGGAACGCATTTCACGGCTTACGTCTTTCTCCGGAACACTAAAAATAGCTGAAGCCGTCAAGGCGTGAATATCAAGGTTGCGCCGATATGCGTCCATGAAAGTTGGATCCTTGGAATAATGCGCCACCACGCGTAATTCGATTTGACTATAATCCGCAGAAACCAGGATATTTTCTTTTCCGGAAGAAATGAAAGCACGTCGGATTCGGCGTCCTTCGCTGGTGCGGACCGGAATGTTTTGCAGGTTTGGATTTTCGGATGAAAGCCGCCCCGTCGCAGTTCCGGTTTGCCGGAAAGTCGAATGAATACAGCCGCTTGCTTGATGAACGTAGGTCGGCAGTTGATCAACATAGGTGTTTTTAAGTTTGTTTATGGTACGATAATCCAGAATGGTACGAGGCAATTCGTCTTCAGCAATTTTTTCCAATGATTCTTCGTCGGTTGACATACGGTTGCCCAACTTTATTTTTTTGGGTTTGACCTTGTAACGCTCATGCAAACGCAGTTTTTCGTAGAGGATATTTTGCAACTCAATTACAGAATTTGGATTAAATTCTTCGCCGGCCAAAGTCATAATTTTTTGACGCAATTCAGTTAAACGTTCTTCAAATTCAAGTGAGATTTTTGACATCACCTCCACATCAAGACGGATACCGGACTGTTCCAGCTTTGCTAAAGTTACGGCTAGTGGTATTTCGATATTCCGGAAAGCTGCTTCCATTCCTGTCTGCTTCATTTGTGCTTCCAACTGCAGGTGCAGACGTAAAATGATCGAAGCATTTTCACAGTACTGAACGTATTCGTTTTGATCCTCAATGTCCTCTTCGTAAAACATTGATAACTGACTTTCCTTTTGCAGAGTCTCAGCAGAGTCTAGAGGTTCTCTACGTAAATTTAGTTTACGGCCAAGCAGAAAATCAAGATCATAGCGTCTTGCCAGCGGGTCTGCCATGTGACCGGCAAGCATTACATCTGAGCAGATTCCTTTTAACTCGATACCGAGATTTGTACATAGCTGGACAGCTTTCTTCAGACCATGAAAAATTTTCGGATTATCAGTAGATTCAAACACTTTTTTGACTTCTGCAAACATCTCACCCTGCTTTGCCGCGGATTGACTCAAATCAAGATAGATACCACGTTCCGGATTAGCGCAAAGCGCGAGTCCCTCAAGTTTTAAATCCAACTGATGCTCACCCTTGATATTCAAAGCAATTGCCAAATCCTCTCCCGCGGATAATTCCCGCAAATACCCACTCAACTGTTCAGGAGTTTCAATTTTATCACAGCCAAGTTCGAGAACATCACGCTCGTTTTCCACATTTTGCGAAAACTCTGACTCCTGCTCTTTAAGCTCTGAAACCTCTACTTTTTGTGCTGGTACATTAGCTGAACTCGCAGATTTACTCTCCCTTTTTTTCAGCAGACGATTGAGCAGAGTATTGAATTCAAGTTCCTCAAGCAAAGCAAATAATTCTGGATTATTATATAAATCTGTTTCTCCCAAATGAACTGCATCAAGCTCAACCGGAAGCGGAACATGGCAGTCAATTGTAGCAAGTTCCCTAGAAAGGAGTGCACTTGCGTGTCCGGATGCTAATTTTTCTTTAAGGCTTTTTCCGTTAATTTTATCCAGATTTTCATAAATTGTTTCGATGTTGTCATACTCTCCAATTAACTTCATGGCGGTTTTTTCACCCACTCCACGGACACCAGGAATGTTGTCAGAGGCATCTCCCATCAATCCCAGCATTTCAATTACCTGCTTCGGAGCACAACCGAATTTTTCAAGGACTCCCGGAATTCCAATCAGTTCGTTTCGATGATTGAGCATCTCTATTTTTTCAGTTATCAACTGCATAAAATCTTTGTCGCTGGTAACCATCACACCTTCTATTTCTGCTTCATGACAAAGCCTCATCAGTGTCCCGACAATATCGTCCGCCTCATATCCCGGCATTTTCAAATAAGGTAAATTAAGAGATTCCACCAATTTTGGCAGATAGGGGAGTTGCTCAACCAGATCTTCCGGCATTTTTTCACGTGTTGCTTTATATTCAGGATATTTTTTATGACGAAAAGTCGGTTCAGATGAATCGGTCGCAACTGCTAAATAATCCGGCTTTTCATCTTCAATAATCTTTATCAACTGCATTATAAAACTTCTAACTCCACTGGTGTTCAAACCTTTAGAATTGATGAGTGGGGTACGGATCATTGCAAAATAACCGCGGTACAGTACTGCCATGGAGTCAACTGCGAATAGTCTTGGCATAATTAATTGAAGATTTAAGGATAAGTGAATAAACTAAAAGGTACAAAGTCCAGATACAGGATACTGTTTACTACAGAAAGTATTATTTGCACAAAGGGTGCATCTAACAACGAGATGATTTTTAGTAATAAATATTTGTATTTAGCAACTGCAGTAATTTGTCAATATGTCACGCTTACGCTACCACATCCGTAATTTTTTTGTCGCAATTATCTTGCTGACGCTGGGATGCGTTTACACGCTCCAAGCCCAGACCGGAGAGTTACGTAGACCCGTACAGGGTGTCCGGAACTTAGGTATGGGGAATACCGGTATTGCGCTGAGTTTTGACGAAAATGCACTGTTTTACAACCCAGCAGGACTGGCGAGTGTTGATTCTATTTTGGTTGGTTTTCCATTTTTAATGGAAATTTCAGATGATTCGATCAGTATCATCAGTGAAATCGCGAAACTAAGCGGTGATTCAACAACTGCGGATGTAGTTGCCTTACTAATGGGGAAACGTGTTCATTTCCGGAGTTTAACTGATTTAAACATGATTTTGCCCTTTGGTGAGTTGATGACTTTCGGTGCCGCCAGCGGTTTAGAAACACAGATTGATTTTGGGGTTAGAAATCCTGTTTCTGTTGAAATTGATTTCGGTTTTCGTCTGGATAGGATTCAAAACTTTGGATTTGCCATGCCTGTTGCACGAGGTCGCTGGCTGGTGGGTGCAGGAGTTGAAACTATTGAGCGTTGTGATATCCCGTTAAAAACCGCTACATTCGGCGACGTACTAAGCAGCTCCAATATCAGCAACTCTTTCGGAAGTTGCAAACTCACAGATCTAAAGCGCGCGCAAACTTTTAATTTCGGTTTTCAACAACGTCTTGAAACTGCTTCGGCCTTAAAGATGACCTGGGGTATGACGGCCGACAATATAGGCGGTCTAAAATTCAACCGTTCAGACAATGAAACCAGTCCTGCGGATCAAAATACGGAATACAGTGTGGGTGTTTCATGGCAACCTTCCTGGGGACCGGTGCGATTACTCTACGCAGTAGATATCCGTGACTTTACCCTCGAACATGCTGATGACACCTATTGCCGTACCAGAAGCGGTACTGATTGTCTTTGGAAACGTTTGCACATAGGAACTGAAATTGGAATTTTTCCAATAGATTCCGGTGCAAGTACATTTGCGGTTCGTGCTGGATTCAATCAAGGTTATTTTACTTATGGATTTGAGTTAAATCCGTTCATATTTTTTCGCGGACTCAACATTCAATATGCGGTTTATAAGACAGAAACTGGAAGCCAGATCGGTGACCGTCCGGATAAACGTAAAGTATTTCAACTGAATTTCGGATTTTAGCTATGAAAAAACATCATTTGAAAAAGTTGAAATATCTGCAACTGTTAACACGATTGCAAATATATTTAGTAATTTTTGTTGCTCTTTCGGCTTGTGGTGATTTGGTGAAAGAGTCTGACAGTGGTGCTTGTGATAGTGCTATAGACGCCCGAAATTACGATAAAGCATTATCCGTTTGTACTTCAAGAAAAGACAAAGCCTCCGCTTACATGGGTAAGGCAGGTTATGATATCGTGAATCTGCTTAAATCATCCAGTACTACCACATCGGCCTACACTGCACCATCAGGAGTTAGTTTAGGCACCGACGATGTTACAGGAGCATCCATATTAAATATTCTCCAGTTAAGTGTATCGGTTATCGCTGATGATACAAATCGTGCAACAGCAATCACGAGTGCAAAAAATAATCTTGATAGCGCTTCCGCCTTGTTGCATCCTTATCTGAGTGATAACAGTTCTCCCTTAACTATTGATGAAATTTTTCTTAATACATTCGCTCTTTCATTCGCAATGCAGTTGGAGCAGATTATTATTTATGACAATGCCACAACGAGTTCAAGCGGAATCCCTAGCGGAAATCCACTGGCATGTGCTGAGGTTAGCGGTGCGGATGGTACGGATGCAGCTGCAATGCTGAAGGCAATGGATGGTCATCTCTGGGCTTCAGAGCGTGACGGAATGCAGTGCGGTCGTATGAAAGTCGCAATCGAAGGGCTTAGTGGAAGTGATCAAGCCGCGGTTTTAATTGAGTTAGCCACCTGGGCAAGTGCGGGGGGGCTGTTACCAACTGCAATCCGCACTGCGGTATGCGACCCGCTTGTCTCTATGACAACTTATCTAGGTAAACTTACTGATAGTGTAAGCAAACTTACACTTTCCGGTGACAACACAAAGGCAATCACAGATTCCCAGACTTCCTCAGACACATTACTGAAAACTGTTGGTTGTAAAGAGTGAACAATTCATTTGTGACGAATACTTTTAACTTCATAAATAAATATGTCAAAGTCAAAGTCAAAAACTAAAACTCCATCTTCACCAACATTGAAAGACTGGGAAAAGCAAGCATCACGTGAATTGAAAGGTAAGGCAACTTCTTCAATTCATTGGAAAACTCCTGAAGAAATTGAAATAAAACCACTTTATACTGCCGAGGATTTAGAAAAGCTGGGTTACACAGAAACGCTATCTGGATTTTCACCTTTCACCCGTGGACCACGCGCAACGATGTACGCGGGTCGTCCCTGGACAATTCGTCAGTATGCTGGTTTTTCGACTGCAGAAGAATCAAACTCTTTTTATCGCAAAAATTTGGCTGCAGGTCAAAAAGGGCTCAGTGTAGCTTTTGATTTGGCAACTCACCGGGGTTATGATTCTGACCATAAACGAGTCGTTGGTGATGTTGGAAAAGCAGGCGTAGCTATTGATTCTGTAGAGGATATGAAAATTTTATTTGATCAAATTCCACTCGATCAAATGTCAGTTTCAATGACCATGAACGGAGCTGTTTTGCCCATTTTAGCAGCATACGTTGTTGCAGCGGAAGAGCAGGGTGTGATACAGGAACAGCTCAGCGGCACAATCCAAAACGATATCCTCAAAGAGTTCATGGTGCGCAATACATACATCTATCCGCCGGCAGCGTCTATGCGTATCGTTGGTGACATCATTGAACACACCAGTGCACACATGCCTCGTTATAATTCAGTCAGCATCAGCGGTTACCACATTCAGGAAGCCGGTGCGACTGCAGTGCAGGAACTGGCATTCACACTTGGAAACGGTTTAGAATATGTTCGCACCGCGATAAATCGCGGAATGACGATTGACAGTTTTGCCCCACGCCTTTCCTTCTTTTTTGGTGTAGGAATGAACTTTTATATGGAAATCGCCAAATTACGGGCTGCGCGTTTTTTATGGGCGAACCTGATAAAACAGTTTAATCCAAAAAAAGAACAGTCCGCAATGTTACGCACACATTGTCAAACATCCGGCTGGAGTCTGACAGAGCAGGATCCGTTTAATAATATTGTCCGCACGACAATCGAAGCACTTGCCGCAACTCTTGGCGGAACGCAGTCACTACACACAAATGCCTTTGATGAAGCACTTGGGTTGCCCACCGAAACATCCGCGAGAATTGCCCTCAACACTCAACTTATCTTACAGGAAGAAGCAGGAATTCCGCACGTAGTTGATCCCTTTGGCGGTTCCTATTTTATGGAATCTCTGACTTCATCACTGATTAAAGAAGCGACTAAATTGCTCGATGAAATTGAAAAACTCGGCGGAATGACAAAAGCTGTTGAGTCAGGAACTCCAAAACAACGTATCGAAGCCGCCGCTGCCCGAAGACAGGCTTTAATTGACCATGGTGAAGAGGTAATAGTCGGTGTTAACAAATATCAGGTTGAAAATGCTGAACCAGTGGAAGTTCGTGAAATAGACAATAGCGCGGTTCGTAACGCACAAATTCGGCGGCTGAAGAAAATCAAGAAAAATCGAGATTCAAACAAAGTTGATACCGCGTTAAACGCAATCAGCAATGCCGCGGAAAACGGAGAAGGTAATTTGCTAGACCTCTCAATTGAAGCAATACGTTTACGTGCGACTGTCGGAGAAATTTCTGCAGCTATGGAAAAAATTTGGGGACGCTACAACGCACCCATACATTCCATATCCGGAGTTTATGCTAATTCATTTCCGGATCAAAAAGAAATTAAGCAAGTCCGTGATGAAATCAAAGACTTTGCTAAAAAAGCAGGAAGACGTCCCAGAATTATGGTCGCAAAAATGGGACAGGATGGACATGACAGGGGTGCAAAAGTAATTGCAACTGCGTTTGCGGATTTGGGTTTTGATGTCGACATTGCCCCACTTTTTCAAACTCCGGAAGAAGTGGTCAAACAAGCCATTGAAAACGATGTACATGTGATAGGGATATCGTCTCAGGCAGCAGGTCACAAAACTCTGATTAAACTGCTGATAGAAGTGCTGAAAAAAGAAAATTCAGAGGACATTGTCGTTGTCGCTGGAGGAGTGATTCCTCCACAGGATTATGATTTTTTAAAAGACCTAGGGGTATCCTGCATCTTTGGGCCTGGGACCCCCATTCCAGGTGCCGCGCGTGAGGTACTGGTGGCAATCGCAAATAAAGTCTGATAACAGTTCATTCCAGAAAAATGGTTCAAAATAAGCTTCCCTCAAAGGCGGATATCATTAAGGGAAACCGCAGAGCAATTGCAAAAGCCATTACTTTGCTGGAAAGCACCCGTCCAGAATCTTTCGAGCATGGTCAGGTATTACTCGAATCTCTTTTGCCTCTCGCAGGGAAGGCATTGCGCATCGGAATTACTGGAGTTCCTGGGGTCGGTAAAAGTACTTTCATTGAAGCAATAGGGCTGTTTTTAATTAAGCAGGGACACCGTGTTGCCGTGCTTGCTGTTGATCCGAGCAGTCAACTTACAGGCGGAAGCATCATGGGTGACAAAACACGCATGAATGAGTTAGCACAGCATCCAGACGCGTTTATCCGGCCGTCACCGTCTTCCGGAATTCTCGGAGGAGTTGCCCGTAAAACACGAGAAACAATGTTGATCTGCGAAGCCGCGGGTTATGATGTGGTAATCGTAGAAACCGTGGGTGTTGGACAGTCTGAAACTATGGTGGACTCAATGGTGGATTTGTTTTTGTTGCTGATGCTGCCTAACGCCGGAGACGAGTTGCAAGGTCTAAAAAAAGGTGTGCTCGAATTAGCTGATTTGGTGGTGGTCAACAAATCAGATGGCAAACAGGAATCTCTGGCCAAAACAGCTCAGTCAGAATACAGTAAAGCCCTGCATTTGCTGCCCTCCTCAAAAAATTCATGGACACCGCAAATTTTACGCTGCAGTGCTCTTGAAAAACGTGGAATGGATAAAATTTGGGAAGCTGCTAAAAGTTTCCGGGAAACACTCCGAAATTCCGGAGAGTGGGAAAAGCAGCGCAGGAAACAAACAGGAAAATGGATGTGGTCACTGGTTGAAGAAGGTTTGCTGCTAAAATTCCGTAACCATCCTAATCTTCAAAAACAAATTTCTGAACTGGAAAAAGCAGTCGAATCCGGAAATATGCTTCCGACCACTGCCGCCACAAAATTGCTGGATTCCTGGCAGACTCATTCAAAATAGAGTCAGGACTGCAGATCTCATCCCAAGTTTATTTCGTTATGTTGCCTTTTCTTGGATAACATCCCAACCAGGAAAAACAAGAACTGCTAATAAATTATTAACGGTAGGAATCCGTTTTCCTCTTTTATTTTGTCTTAGTATTATATTATCATACAGACTGTTTTGCTTAGTCGTTTGGAACAGTGACAAGCAAATCATTTTACCAGAGAGGGGAAATTTACGTAAATTTAAGAAGGAATTAGTCTGTTTTTCCAAACCGGTCTGTAAGTAGTTTCCCGAGGAACAAGATGACTGCGTAATACAGAATAAATTGTGGAGGCCCCCAGTCAAGAGTCATGGTAAAAGAAGCCCAATTTCCCCAGTTATGTAGAAATTCAAGTACCCCAAACCATCCTTGTACAACCAGTTCAGTCAGTCTAAATATGCTGTTTTCCAGCAAGCCGAAAGGCGGATTTCCTAAAGAAAGAGCACTGATAAAAAGGCTAAGCAGACAGCTTGGTAAAACCAGCAACCCAAGTAGGAAAACCATAATCAAATTCAGCCAGAAAGTTTCCAGAGAGAGACGTCCGAAAATACTGGCTACAACAGGCCATGTACCAAGCATAACTGCTGCCGTTATTGCGACACTGATCAAGCCGTATTTAGCGAGACGTTTCCAGAAAACGTCATTTTCTCCAGGGTGTGGATAAAGTGGGAGGAACCATAGAATAAATAAAACCGCGAGAAATGAGAGTTGAAAAGAAACCTCGTAAATCACTGCAGGATTCAGGAATATGAAGAAAAATGCTGTAGAAATTAAGGCGTAAAGAGGCTGATGAACTTGACCGAGTAGACGTCCGGCTACCAATAAGCTCAACATAAACACTGCACGGTATGCAGGAGTAGGCATGCCAATCAACAGCAGATAAAGCCAAATTCCTGAAAGGGAGATCAACTGGGAGAAAGTATAAAAACGAGTGTGCTCCAGAAAACGGATTGAAAGACGTCCCAGACAGCGTACAAGTCCAAGGATAATTCCGTAGATTAAACCAATGTGAAGACCGCTGATAGCGAGAAGATGTGCCATTCCGGTTTCCTGAAATACCTTTGCAGTCGAACGTGAACCAAAAGAACGCTTTGCTAAAGTCAGTGGTAAATAAAGCGCTAGTGCCTGGCTGGAAAGGTGAAACTCTGCCCTGTCAGTCAGTTGCCTGACCCAACTGTTTCGTTTGCGGACGAGTTCGGCTTGCGGAAAAACGGCGTTTCGATAACGAAAATCCGTAAATCCTAAATTCAAGCGATTCTTATCAAGACTAATTTCACTCAACTGCCCTATGATCTGTAATTGACGTCCGCGATAAAAATTGAAAATTCGACGCTTTTTTTTAGGAAAGTGTAAAACTGCCTCCGGAAGTCTCAACTTTTTTTCGCCTTTGCTCAGTTCCACGGAGCTCAGTTGCAGATAGACACTATCTTCTTTGAGGATTCGTTGCTGAATCCTGCCGTTAAGCATAATTGTTGATTCTGCTGAAATTTCCTGCTTCAGCCAATTCACACTTGAGGGAAGCACAACTAACCATTGGTGCAGGAGAATTGCCGCAGTCAAAACAAGCAAAATAAGGGGGAGATATATTTTATGCCGCAGGCACCAAAAAACACCAAAGGCGACTGCCAGCAATATCCATTCAAGGTGCAGTTGATTCAGCGTGTGCTGATAACGGTAGTAAATCCAAATCAGCGCGGCCAGCAGTGACGCAAATTCGAGCAAACCGGTTTTGTGCCATTTGAACAACATTCTGCAATATGCCCATTTGTTAGCTATTACCAGCTAGCGCTTTCAATCAATGTAGTAATGGAATTGTACTGCACTACCCTCCCTTTCCACCTTGAGTGAAATCTCACGTTCTGATTGAAGGACTTCCAACAACTTGAGTGCTTTGCCGACTGAATCAACTATAAATCCGTTTATTTCTAAAATGATGTCATTTTTTTTCAGCCCTAATTTTTCATAAATACTTTCTTTTTTAATGTACTGAAACATGAAATAAGGTTTTTCATCTTTTGTTGTAGGTACAACCCTCGCATCATTCAGCAGTTGCTCGAAATCTGCCAGTTGTTCATCAACCCACACTCGCTGAAAATGGAAAGTATTTCCTGCATTACCATCAGATGCAGGAAGAAGGACTTTTTTCTCAACAATATTTTCCTTTGGTCGAACAACAAGCGCTGCAGTTTTCTGCACAGAATCAATTTTGCTGTTTGCTTTTTTTGGTTGAGGAACAGACGCCGCTGGCTTTCCGGAAGTAACCGCACTGACCATCCACAAAGCTTGTTTTGTTTCCTGATAGAGTATTAAAACCCAGCGATCCTTGATTTTTAATACTTTTACGCTTTCTTCAGCACATTCTTCGTCACGCTCAATTGTTTTTGCGTGAAAACATTCACCTATTCCGTAAATCACATATTTGTTTAAACTATCTTTTTTACTGATAAAAGCAAATGAATTCTGCTCTCCGTAAATCATGGTTCCTGACAGTGCGATCGATAAACGTGTGTGTTCGACTGTTTCACCATCCGCGGTTTCCTGAGTAATAATTTCCTCTTCTGGAAGAGACGGAGCCAATTCTATTTCTGTTTTTTCCGCGTTAAAAATATTTCTCTCCAAAATTGCTGCAAATTCTTTTTGGGGTTTTCCGGAATCGACAGGCAGTTTGTCAGTTTCAATCTGGAAAGTCCTGGGTGTTGAAGCAGGGATAGACAAGACTTGATGATGGAGCCATGTGCTGAGCAATGACCCTGCCAAATAAGACGCAACACCAGCGAGCAAAACGTTAAATATTAGAGTAATAGTTGTGGAGGAAAGTCTCATAACGAGCCAAAAATTCTGAGATGCAGACTGCTGATCATTGAGAATCAATCATTGGATGCAGAGATAGCTTTTTGCTCAAGATAATCGGCAGCAAACTGAGTCGCTAGCAAATAACCTTTTACTCCAAGCCCAACTAGTGCCCCAATCGCAATATCGGAAAAATAAGAGTGATGCCGAAATTCTTCACGCTGATGCACGTTGGAAAGGTGGATTTCCAGAAAAGGAATTTCAATTGCAAGCACTGCATCCCTAAGTCCTACACTTGTGTGAGTCAAGGCGCCAGGATTTAAAAGTAAAAAATCCGCGTCACGCTGCTTATGAAGCCAGTCAATTAATTCTCCTTCTGAATTTGACTGAAAAGCCTCACACTCAATTTTACGTTCACGAAGTGCAGATGAGACTTGCGCTTCAATATCGGTCAAGGTCGTTGAACCGTAAATTTTAGGTTCACGGCTGCCAAGTAAATTAAGATTTGGTCCATTTAGCAAAAGTACGGTAGGCATAATTTAAAATTGTCTTTATGATAATTATTTCCGGATTAGTTTTTATAGAAACAGCATTCCTGAGCAAAAAACTATCTGCTCACAATAAAGCCTGCATTGCTAAAATGCAAGTGATTTGGCTGACAAGGAGCTGTGTATTACTTCAAACAAACAAGTTCCGGATGAATTTAGACATGCTTTCCAAAGTTAGAATTTCCTGATCACGATGTGGAGAATGTCCACAGTTATCAAGAAAACACGTTTCAACGCTGTTGCCTGATTGACGGACAATCGCTTCAACTTGCGCGGAAGTACCATATTCGTCGTCATTTCCCTGAACAATTAATTGTGGCACCCGGATTTTCGGGAGGCACTCTTCTATGTTCCATGCAGAAAAGTCTGGATGAAGCCAAACATCAGCCCATCCGTGGAAAGCACAATCAACATTTGCACCATGATGTTTCTGTAAACGTTCCCGAAGATTTCCGGACATATAAAGCTCCTTTACTTTTTCGATGGATTCCGTAGTTAACTTTTCACAAAAAACGTGCGGTGCTTCATTGACAATTCCAAGCAGGCATTCTGAAGGATTTTCAGCTGCATGAATTAACGCAATCGAAGCTCCATCGGAATGTCCCACTAGGATACACTTGTGGATTTTGTACTGCGATAACATCTCAGGAAGTTCAGTCAGAGCTTCATGATGCATAAAGTCCAGAGCACGTGGAAGTTCACACGAAGCAGATTTTCCGTAACCAAGCCTGCTGAAAACCAAAGCACCACAAGCTGTTTTGTTTGCTAGTTTTTCAGGAAAGTCTTTCCAGAGTGAAACACAGCCTAGACCCTCATGTAAAAAGACGAGGGTTGGAGCTGCTTCAGGAGGAGGTCCATACCAAACGGATTCCAGTTTATTAGTGTTAATACGTTGACTCAAAATACAGAATATAATGTTTGAGGTTCTTATTAGGCAGGTTGAAGAACTCGCTGAGCGGGGAGTAAAAATGCTATCACAGCAACTCCGACCGCGAGCAAAACTAAGAGTCCGTAAAGCCAGATGAAACTTCCGGTGAGTTCAAAAATCCAACCTGACAAAAAAATTCCTGATGCGCTAAAACCAAAGCCTAACAAAAATTTGCTGCCAAAAACCAGACCATGCCTGTGACTAGGAGCATATCGAACGAGTAAAGTGTTTTCTACCGGAAGTGCGCCTGTACTCAAAAATACGACAAGCATCATGCTCAAAACCAATGGTATTTCAGTAAGCTGACTGGCCAAAGCTACTGCTGGAACAGTGAATAAAAATAAAGAAAAATAAAGTTGACGCTCAGAATAACGGTCAGCCAGGCGGCCGAACAGGAGTTGCCCCATTGCTCCTGCCGCATAAACCAGAGCCACCATCGAGCCTGTACCAAGCAGTGAGCCTGAAGTAAGGAGAACACGCATGTCAAAATCTTTGGGCAGTGAAAACTGTACAATCTGGTGAAACATGCCCGTGAGGAGTAGTGCTAGGCCCATCAAGACAAATGTCATCCAAATGTTTTTCGGAGAACTCGATTCATAAGTCGCTTTCTGCACAGGCTTTTGGGCTTCATCCAGAAATGTACGCAAAGCAATACTGAAAAGGATTCCGATAAACAAACAGACAATTCCCGGAACAATGAACGCAAAACGCCAACTCCACAATCCGGTCAATGATCCTGCAACAAGCGGGGCGAGAACAAAACCTAAACTTCCAAACAGACCATTAAAACCAAGCGCTGTACCTGTTTTGGATGTCCTGGAAACCAACCATGACATTCCTACAGGATGGTAGATTGAAGCGAATAATCCGATCCCGGCCAGTCCAAAGGCCAACGTCATAGGAGTCTCTGCAAATCCAGTTATAATCGTAAAAGCTCCGGTACCGTAAAAATATATTTCCAAAAGTCTGGTTTTACTCCATCTGTCACCGAGCCATCCTGCAGGCAAAGCTCCTGCACCAAAGAGAAATGCTGCTGGAACAGCCAGTGCCGCCAATTCCTGAAAGCTCAAATTCATTTCTACTTCTAAAACAAGAAGAACAGTTGGGAAAAGCAGGGTGAGTAAGTGGCAGAGAGTGTGACCTACTGAGGCAAAACAAATAGCCGCTATTTCAGAATTTTTATTCATTTGCGAAGATAATTTACTTCAGTTGCAGCTTTCCTGAATTATGTTTGAATCGGTTAAATACTGCTGAAACAGCGTCATTTAAGTGCATAGTGGAAAATCTTGTATATAGTGAGCAAACTGAAAGGATTAAAATTTCAACTTTTTACCAAACAGAGATGCTAAAGTATTTCATGTTTTATCATTTTCAACATCTTTCTGTTTTGAAGCAAGCACTTTATCTAGATCGTGTTTGAGTTTGCCGAGGTGATAATCTTTATTGAGCGAAATGTGAATGATGGCTAAAAGTGTTGCAACAGGTGAAGCAACCGCGTAGCCGTACATGTTGATAAGGTACAAATCAATTATAAGAGCGGAAGTTTCGAGAAGTTTTACCAGATCAAAAATTAAACGATAACGTAAAAAAAGCCAGAGTGACATTGCATGGGCAACTACTGTCACTACTGAAGTTCCAACCCAGATGAACAATGCAAGGTCCAACGTTGCCAAACCAAGCATAAGATGAAGTGATGTTGTTAATGCACGTTCGATTGATTCTTTTGTCATGATTTGTTTTCAGGCGGATTGAACTTCTTCCTCGTCTTTACTAAAATATTTTTGTAGTACAAGCGACCACAAAAATCCACCGACGAATTTCGCGACAAACTGTCCTATCACAATTTCAGGCATGAACACCCCAAAAGCCAGCGTCGGAAAAACAATTGAATCAATAGCGCTACCTGCCACATTGGAACCATTTGCCCTGATCATGAAACGTTTTTTGCGTAATCCCGCATAAACCAGTCCGTCTCCTACGCCGGCCGCTAAAAAGGCTGTTGCACTGGCCAATGCGATTGGCAAAGCATCCCAATTGAGTATAATTGAAATTGCTGAACCTCCGCAAATCAAGGCTAACATTTTCCACCACAATTGTTTCCCGTGCCATTGATCATGCAGTTTGTCACGCAAACTGAGGTCAAGACCAATAAATAAAAATGCTGTGATGACCGCTGCCTGAGGCCCAAGCCAAAGTATAAGTATGTTTGCCAGCACGACAGCCA
>JACNKY010000392.1 GCA_014381795.1 Pseudomonadota bacterium
GCTAAAGCAAACAGATTTTTTTCCTGAGTTAACTCATGCCTAATCATGGCAATTCCTCGTAATAATCCTCTTGCCGAAATACCTGTTAAACTGGTGATTTTTCCAATTTCTTTTCCATCGTGAAAAAGAGCATCTCCAGAACTTGCTTCAGACTCTTCCGGAAGTTTCAACCAGACCGAGATCCAGTTCGGATGACCACGATGATACATCCTGGCGTGAGGTTCCTGACCAATGTAACAACCTTTTTTGAAAGAAATGTGGTCAGCAAGTCCAGCTTCCTGAGGAAAATTATCTGTACTGTAATCAACGCCAAAACGCGGAATTCCCTCTAAGATACGTATTTCGTCAAAAGCTTCCAGTCCTGTCAAGTCAACGTTATCTCTTTTCAGCATAAGTTTGATAAAATCAGCCATGACGTTTATATCAAGCAGATTTATCCAACGCGGCAACTTTCCCAATTTTAACTTTACGGAATAGACAGACCCACCCTCAAATTTCCAATCAGCTTTTTGCGGAGAATAACCCAATTTCACAAGATTTTTTTCAGCATCCGGACCTATCAAGTCTATACGCAGCATTTCTCCGGAATTAAGTAAACGCATCTCCAGTTCTTCACGGACATGAAAATTGTCAAGTATCGTCCCTACTGCCCGTCCCTCTCCGGGATCACAGCTTACAATCCATTCATTTTCAAGACTCCGAATAATTTCCAGATGATGCAGAATTTTGCCCTTGTTAGCACAAATCAAACTGGATTGCATTTGTCCGATTTCCAGTTTCAGAACATCACTTGTCACCATACCCTGCAAAAAAGTGCCTGCTTCTGCACCTTTTAAAGCGATCAGCCAAGAGGATTTAAGATCAAATAATCCACAACCGTGCAAGAGTAGATTGATTTCTTCAGCTAATCTGTCAGAATAACTTGTCGGTAAACCTGCTCCTCCTTCAAATTCTTGAATCTTACACCCCAATTTCAGGTGAAGAGCGTCAATAGTTTTGTAAATTTCCATAAGATTTTTTCAAATTAGTTTGGCATTAATCATACAGGAAGAGTGAAATATTTGTAACCCCATTTTAATTTAATGAAACGGAAAAGAGATGAGTAAATTGATTTCTGGAAAAGAAATTGGCGCAAGTATAAATGGAGAATTGCGCAAAGAAGTTGATCAGTTAAAATCAAATGGAATAGAACCGTGTCTAGCTGTCGTTCTGGTAGGAGAAGATCCTGCATCCGAAGTCTATGTGCGTAACAAAAAAAGGACCTGCGGAGAGATCGGTATTCATTCTATCGGACACGACTTGCCTGCCTCCACTACTCAACAAGAGTTGGAAAATCTTGTACAGAGTCTGAATGATGATCCTGCGGTACACGGAATTCTCTGTCAATTTCCTTTGCCAAAAGGTCTCGATGAAACTCGGGTGATCTTGGCAATTTCACCAGACAAAGATGTAGATGGCCTGCATCCGTTGAACGCAGGATTGATTGCCATGGGTCAGCCTAAATTCATTTCCTGTACTCCTTTCGGGGTATTGCAAATGCTCAAGCGGAGTGGGATCTCAACTTCAGGAAAAAATGCGGTTGTTCTGGGGCGGAGCAATCTTGTCGGACGTCCAATCGCAACCCTGCTTTCCAGTAAAGGCTGGGATGCTACAGTAACAGTTTGCCACTCTAGAACCGCAAATTTAGCTGAGGTTACTTCACAGGCAGACATCCTTGTGGCGGCAATCGGAATTCCTGAATTTGTAAAAGCTGACATGGTCAAACCCGGTGCAGTTGTGATTGACGTTGGTATAAACCGAATCGATGACCCCAGCAAAGCGTCCGGCAGTCGTATGGTTGGAGATGTAGCTTTTAAGGAAGTCGAAGGAAAAGCGTCTTTCATCACTCCAGTTCCGGGCGGTGTTGGCCCCATGACAATCGCCATGCTGATGGCAAATACAGTCAATGCCGCACGCAGCTTAAACGGAATGACTGAGATGGATTTGTAAGCAAATCATTTTTTTAGCTGATTCTTAAAGATTTCAATATTAATTCTATGGAATAATCAGTCTAAAATCATGTTTAAAGCCAGCTCTGCAGGAAGAAGTTTTTTAACTTTTTTCATTTTAATAATAAATTACTGTTGAATCTTCAGTAAATATACAATATATATAGAAACTTCGTACACTTTCTTAGAGTGGCGATCGTGGGATTGTCCCGCTTCCTCACAGCTAAAACTGAGAGGTTTTTTTTTAAACTGTTCCGGACATAGTTTCGGAAAATGTTAAGGAGTATGTTATGAAAAGATTGCTTTCCACCCTTCTACTGGCAGGTGTAGTCCTTTGGAGCGCCTCTCAGGCAATGGCTTTCAAACCGGCTGTTGTATTTGACATGGGTGGTAAATTTGACAAGTCATTTAACGAGGGGATTTGGAACGGACTGGAAAAGTTCCGTAAAGAAACCGGAATCAAGTACCGTGAGTTTGAAGTTCAACAGGAAGCTCAACGTGAGCAGTTCCTCCGCAAACTTGCCAAGCGCGGTTCTGATCCAATTCTCGCAGTAGGATTTGGTCAAGCATCTGCGGTTGAGAAAGTCGCAAAAGAATTTCCAAACACCAGATTCAGCATCATTGATGTGAACTGGTTGAACTTACCGAACGTTCAAGGAATTGCTTTCAAAGAACAAGAAGGCTCATTCCTGGTCGGTGTGTTAGCTGCGATGAGAAGTGAAACAGGAAAAGTAGGTTTCGTGGGTGGAATGGATATTCCTTTGATCCACAAGTTTGCCTGCGGATATGTTCAGGGAGTCAAGTACATCAACTCCGGAGCTACTGTTTTTCAAAAGATGACCGGAACAACTCCTGCTGCATGGAATGATCCTGCACGTGGTGCAGAACTGGCCAAGACTATGTTCGACAGTGGAGCAGATATCGTTTATGCCGCTGCAGGTAGTACTGGACTTGGTGTGTTACAGTCTGCTGCAGATAATGGCAAGATGTCCATCGGTGTTGACAGCAACCAGAACCACCTCCAGCCAGGCTCTGTTTTGACCTCTATGCTCAAGCGTGTTGATGTTGCTGCATATAATGTATTCAAATCGGCTCAGGATGGAACTTGGAAATCCGGTGTAAAAACTCTTGGACTAGCAGAAGATGGTGTGGGTTGGGCTCTTGATGAGCACAATGCAAAATTGATCACCAGTGCTATGAAATCCAAAGTGGAGCAAGTCCGCAAAGGAATCATTTCTGGTTCAATTAAAGTACATGACTACATGGGCGACAATAAGTGTCCCGTCCAGTAGTCTAATCAAAATGGGCGAGCACTAATAAGTAGTTTTGGGGTTTGGGTGATTAAATTTAATCACCCAACATCCATCTCCCATATTTCTAAGTCCGCTATCCTAAAGTATTCTTCACAATAGATCTTTTCATGCCCTCTCATAAAATTATTATTGATACAGATCCTGGACAGGACGATGCGATCGCCATTTTATTGGCACTTGCATCACCAGAAGAAATCGATCTTTTAGGTATCGTCACTGTTGCCGGAAACGTTCCTTTAGCATTAACTTCGCGTAATGCCTTAATGCTCTGTGAGCTTGCTAAAAAGCCCGACACAAAAGTATTCGCAGGTTGTTCACGCCCTCTTGTCCGTCCTCTGGTTACAGCAGAACATGTACACGGAAAAACGGGACTGGATGGAGCAGATCTTCCAGAACCTACAATTTCCCTGCAAAAACAGCATGGTGTGGACTGGACGATTGAAACTTTGCTTGCGGCAGAAGACAATTCAATTAATATTTGCTGTCTTGCGCCGTTGACAAATTTGGCAATGGCCATGGTCAATGCTCCGGAGTTTCTTCCATAAATTATTAGTATTGTATTGATGGGTGGAGGATATTTTCAAGGAGGTAACATTACGCCTACTTCTGCGTTTAATGTTTACGTTGATCC
>JACNKY010000078.1 GCA_014381795.1 Pseudomonadota bacterium
TGTTGTAACTGGTACAGTAGTGATGGGGATCGTCCTCAGTCTGTTTAAATGAGGGATTACTGATATGGCAGGCGGGCAATGGTTATTGGATAACAAGCCGGAATTTTTTGGTTCTGCTCAAAACCTTGGTTTAGGAATTCTGGTTTTGGTAGTTGTCTTAATCCTCAACCGCAGCAAAAATCCAATGATCCGCATGAGTTCAATTGTGGTGGGAATTCTGGTTGGCTATCTTGTCGCCTGGTACATGGGTAAAGTCAATTTTGGCCACATGTCCAGTGTGGAAATGATGAACATTCCGATTCCATTTAAATATGGTTTTGCTTTCAATTGGACTGCTTTTATCGGTGTGGCTTTCATTTATGTCATCACCACAATTGAGTCCACCGGAGATTTAACTGCGACCTCGATGCTTTCCGGAGAACCTGTTGAAGGTGACATATACATGGAACGCATCAAAGGCGGTGTTTTGGGAGATGGTGTCAACTCTGCAATTGCAGCGATTTTCAACACTTTTCCAAACACGACCTTCAGTCAAAACAACGGTGTGATTCAGATGACCGGAGTTGCGAGCCGTTTTGTTGGAATGTATCTCGCAGTTTTTCTGGTGATACTTGGTTTGTTTCCTGTAATAGGCGGATTCTTCCGTTCCCTGCCGAATCCTGTTTTAGGTGGTGCAACGATAGTAATGTTTGGAATGGTTGCAGCAGCAGGCGTGAATATCATTGCTTCGATGGGACGCTTGGGACGACGTGAAATGTTGATCATTGCAGTCTCACTGGGAATTGGGCTTGGGCTTGCTTTTGTTCCGGAAGTTCTCAGCCAAACTCCAAAAGCAATTCAGCAAATTTTTGGTTCAGCCATCACCTCAGGTGGTTTGGCGGCTTTGATCTTGAATCTGATTTTGCCGAAAACTGAATCATAAAAATGATTCTTAAAAGCAAATGTGGGGCAGACTTTCAGTTTGCCCCTAATTCCGGCGTGCTTCAACAATGTTCCGGAATGAGCCAGCCTGTACTTCCTCTACTGTAACTCCCGCGCTTTCTACATCTTCAGGATCAATCGCACCGCTGTTTAATGCACGGAAAAAATAATTGAGCAATCCCTGGCCAGTTGCAGCGTCATCAAAAACATCACCACTTACTGTTGCAGAAGAAGCCTGTTCCACCAAATTGCGCAGACGTCCGGTTGTAACCTGTAGTTGTTCCAGAAAAAATGCTGCATTTGCTGCATATCTTACAGGTAATTGTGCAGGATGCAAATCCCAACCCTGGTAAAAAGCGTTTGCCAGTGAATGCCGGATATGTCCGTAAGACAGTTTCCATGAACGGTGAACGTTTTCCAAATTTTCACTAATTTGCAAAGCAGAAAGATTTTCACCCTGATGCGGAGCAAGCGGAATGATGTTGGTTGCACCGTCGGACAGAAAAATTCCGGAGCCGCCAAAAGCAACTTTCATCACCTGCCGTGCAAAGTCGCAAACCTCGTTGTCCATTGTTTGGTAAGCCGCAATCAAATCACAGGATGCAGTATAATCGTATGTCCCAAAGTGCGCACCCACACAGCGGTTCCCAGCGGCATTCGCGATTTTACGTGCAGTAACTTCACCATCCGCGTTAAAAACTGACTGGGTGGTTTCGATCATGATTTCCATTTTTAGCTCGCCTGAATTTAGCACGGAATCTGCTTCCAGAACTTCAAATACCTTGACTAGGGCAGCCGCTTGTTCCGGAATTTCGACTTTTGGTAACGTTACAATAAAATTATCAGGAAGCACGCCGCCTATTTCCTCCAGCAAAGTACTGACAAAAATATTCAGCGTTCTGACTGAACGTTCCACAAACTCAGAATTAAACGGTTTAATCCGAATACCGATGAACGGCGGTAAAATATTCTGCTTCATTCCGTCAGCTACTTCTTTTGCACCCTGAACGGCCACTGCATCTTCTTTCTCATCCGGATGTATGCCGAATCCGTCTTCGTAATCCAGCCTCAAATCTTCAACAGCCTCACGCTCCAACTTTCTCTTAACTTGTGCGTAAACTCTCCATGCGAGCCAAACCGCACTGTTTTTCGGATCGATACCGTTATTTTGTATTTCTGTAAGCAAGGCATCGATTTCAACATTGTTGTCTGGCAAACTTTCCGCGTCTTTCAAACCAAGTGCATTTGCGAAAGATACAAAATCTGGTGCAAAATCAGTTAAACTCTTGTTTGCGAGTTGACCAATGTTTTTAGCAGATTCAGCTTTAAATAAGTGTGCCCCTTCGTAGAATGTCTGAACGGGTTGACGCCGTAGGGAGTTTCCGGGATAACTTGCTTCAAAAGAACGGTTTGCTCCGGCAAGTTGCTTGAGGATTCCGGATGTTTTGTTTTGATCTAAAATGCTTTTCATAAAACTCACTTTTCAAGTAATGGCATAATATTATAGTATTTCGCAATCCGCTCAGGGAACGGTTTTTAAAGATCGCATTTAATGATGTAACCGTAAAAACTTGTCATTCCCGCTTTCGCGGGAATGACAAAGGTGAGTGAAATTATGACTTTTCACGATTACATCATTGTTTTTTGCTTAATCCGCCTTAACACCGGAAACACGAAAGCGACTCACTCCGCCATCCGGAAAAATATTAAGACGCAGATGAGTGACTGCACCTACAGCTTGAAGCTCCGCTTCAAAAAAATGTTGGTGATCCGCTTGAAGTTTTTGTTCCGGAAGCAAAGTCTGCCATGCTATTTTAGCCGTTCCCCAACTATCAGCTGAATTAACTGCTGGTAAATCTGCTGGTAAAAATGCAGCTTCGACTGAACAACGATCCGGAAAATTTCCTTTGAAAAAATTCGTATCAACTTCTATTCCCCTGACCTCTCCTTTCCGTGCGAGGCGTAAAATAACCCAGTCATTTCCGGGGTTTCGCCTACGCCTTGTTTCCCAGCCGTCTCCCATATTGATGCCACGTCCGGGTGCAATCAAATTTCCCATGTGGCCAAAATGTTGATCGTTGCAGGCCAGAGCCAAACCGCCATGCCATGATGCAGAAAGATCAATTATTTCATCCGCGCCAATCGTTGACCAATCCATGTGGGGTTCACCATAAACTCGGAGCCGAGCTACTCCGCCGTCAGGATAAATATGCAGGCGTACATGAGTCCAGCGCTGATCACCGCTAACTTCAAAGAAGTTTTGTGAAGTTCCTTTGAGCGGAGATTTAGCGAGCAGTTCCGTCCATTCGGTAGAATCATCCGGATCGCCTGTGATTTCGCAGGCTTCCAATGAAGCAAACGGCGGAAAGTTTCCGGTAAAATGATTGGTGTCAATATCGAGTGCTCTTATTTTTCCCGGCGCTCCCAAACGAATGCTGCACCAGTCATGTCCGGGGATCCGTTTGCGTCGCGATTCCCAACCGTCCATCCATTTTCCGTCATCAGTGAATTTGCCCGGAATAAAAATACCGCGACCGGGTTTTATTACATTTTCTTTTTTTGCAAAAAAATCATCCGTTGTTGCTAAAACTACAGAGCCGAGCCTTTCTTCAGCAAGGTTCAGATACTGACTTGAGAAACGGTTATCGTGTGGTGATTCCAAAGTGTCTCCTTAAATTTTTGTTTGTTAATTTACAGGTAGGTGGTGTTGGTACCAGTGCTGTGCAATGTCAAATCGGCGGCAAAGCCAGACGTCGGCATGACTTTGTACATGAGCAATAAATTTTTCCAGAGAGGCGATGCGACCGGGACGACCTACGACACGGCAGGTCAACCCGATACTCAACATTTTCGGCGCAGTTTCCCCCTCGGCGTAAAGCACACCGAAAGCATCCCGACGCGAACGACAACACTGCTCTCCGGAATGAAAACCCTGTGGTCCGCCACAGCGCATATCGCTGTCGTCCAAGAGGTAGCGAAC
>JACNKY010000077.1 GCA_014381795.1 Pseudomonadota bacterium
TGTCTGTGTCCGTTACTGCCGGTAATGCGGAATTGGGAGACTACAATTTTCGAAATAATCAAAGATGGACAGAGGAGGTTCAGGAATTGCTGGATTATGAGGTGAGAGATCTTCAGGCTTGCCGCTTTATGATTCTTTACGCAAAAACTAGAGAGGGTCGACAAAAGATGCGACTATTTTGGGAGGCCGCTGTACTTAAAGGTTGTGAAGTAGTCGCGGTTGAAGGTTTTAAAAATGTAGGTCAAAAAAGCCTAGTGAATGAGTTTGATACTTTCACAGGCAAAAGAAAACGCATCAGTGCAACAGAAAAAAGTATTTTAAAGCAAATCAAAGAAAAGGAAGTTCCAATCCACAACTTTGACGCCGTGTTCGTTGCCGTAGGTTCAGGTGGTGTGAACAATTTGAGACTAATTTTTCCTTATAGTGCTGTTTACAAAATGGAAAAAGCAACTTTTCTGGGAGACAGTGGTTGGAATGATGCAGCACTCCCATTTGCTCCAGGATTACGCGGTGTTAAAAAACCGGTTTTTGTGGACAGCTTCTTTCCTCAGGCTGAAACACCTGCCATGCAACAGTTGCTGAGACTGCACGAAAGAATTCTATATAGACATCAAAATTATCTGGGGCCAACCCACTATACTGCTTATGCCTATGATACCTTGATGATCTTAATGAAACTGCTTAAAGAAGAGCGAAACCAAAGTCACAGGGATCTGCGGAATGCACTGGCAAACATGGAAATTTTTCCAGGTGTTACAGGAAATTTACGCTTTGATGAAAAAGGAGAAGTTCAACGGGTAATGCAGTTGCTGACTCTGCGTAGAGGCAAAATTCAGCTGCTGAAAAAAAGATACTAACAGGCTGACTTTTTGTAGACTGCAGATTCTACCGCCTGACGTGCTTATGGTTATTTGACGAAAAGAGACTCCAGATCTTTAAAAGGTACCTGTTCAGCCCGTACCTTTTGAAGAGGTTGAATTACTTCACCAGAATTTTTAGCGATGTCTAAGAGTGAAGATTCTGGGTAAGAAGCATTTTGACTGCCATCAGACATGCTGTCGCCAGTACTGTTCAAACGTTTTCCGGGCCGTATTTCCGCGTGGAAATTACGTTTGGCCTGTACTTTCATCTGTAAATTATGATCCTCAAGAGGCTCCTCAACGAGATCTGCTACCTGACGTAAACGGTAACTGTATTGACGGCTGACTTCAAAAAGTCGTCCACCCGGAATGCACTCAGGACTGTCCTGGAATGTACCAAAATCATCTACAATAACTGTGTGTTTTAGTGCTTCTGGACTTAAGTAAACTAAAACAGGTGATGTTTCAGCTTCCGTTATTTCCTCTTCCTGAGGTTCGAATTTGAACCATTTCATATTACCTCTTCTCAAAAAACTATACATGGAAAGTTTTGCAATTGTTTATATCACTGCGAAAAATATGCCAACTATCCTCTTATTTCTAAAACATTATTTGGCTTTTTTACACTAAAATGTATGCCATAATAATCACTCAGTTTTTGTGCTAATATTGTTAATAATATTAGCCAGATAACTTATCTATGTCAGCGCTGTAAATTTACGAGTATAACTCAGAATTTAAATTATTTTAATAACTGATTAGTGACATTTACCTAAAATTCAGTAATATACTCAGCGGCTACATCAGCAATTATGAAATGCAAATAATATGCAGAGCCTCTTCCTTAGCAGAAGATATTTTGAGAGTTGGGAGAAGAAAAATTATATTAATAACGCCCCTAAATGCAAAATATCTGGTTTCATTCAATTTAACTCGAATTTATGTATTTTTGAGTAGATCAAATTAATTCCTAATCTGGCTGGATTTCTTTATATTTGTATATTAAGATATATGTAAATTATAGGAGGTAATAATGGGAGGTTATAATGGAAAAAAAGTAAGCAAAAACGAAGCATTAAAATGTGAACTCGCCTTGTTATTCGGTGAACGGGAAGAAAATATTGAGATAGCAGCCCAGAGTCTAAAGGTTCTGTCTCACCCGGCACGTTTGCGTATAATGTGTGCTTTACGCGATGGTGAACAAACTGTGCAGAATTTGGAATACTACACAGGCATCAGGCAAACAACACTTTCTCAGCACTTGTCTTTACTGAAAAGTCGCGGAGTTTTGGTTTCACGACGTGAAGCAACATATTCTTTTTATCGGATTTCAAATAAAAAAATAATCGATTTATTTGACATGATAAAAGACGTTTACTGCACTTAAAAACAAAATTAATATGAACAATAACAAGAAGTCGTCTTTCGTATTTCGACAATTATTTGATAAAGATACCGGAACTTTCACCTATCTGATGTTTGATTCTGACACTATGGAGGGATTGATCATTGATCCGGTCAAGGAGCAGTTTGACCGTAGTCTGCAGTTCATCGAAGAACTAGGTGTTGAACTCAAGTATGTGATAGACACACATGTCCACGCGGATCATGTAACATCTTCCTGTATGCTGCGTGATGCGACCGGAGCAAAAAGCGCTTTTGGAGAAACCTCTGCAGTACAGTGTGCTGATCTTCTACTCAGCGATGGAGATGAGTTGGAATTTGGACGCTTTAAACTCAAAGCAATTTCGACTCCAGGACACACCGATGCCTGCACA
This sequence comes from Pseudomonadota bacterium, assembly GCA_014381795.1. Classification (GTDB taxonomy): domain Bacteria; phylum SAR324; class SAR324; order SAR324; family NAC60-12; genus Arctic96AD-7. Next base: position 2,639 of record JACNKY010000077.1, read on the forward strand.
AGTTTCTATACAGAAGGCAGACTTTTCACCGGAGATTCTTTGTTGATTCGCGGTTGCGGAAGAACTGATTTTCAACAAGGTGATCCCGAAAAACTGTTTAATAGTATTACGCAGAAATTATACGCTTATCCGGACAGTACCCTCGTCTATCCTGGACATGATTATCTTGGCCGAACAGCTTCCTGTATCAGGGAAGAAAAATCATTTAACTCCAGAATCTGCAGTGGACAAACCCTGGAAAAATTTGTCCAAATCATGAACAATCTTAATTTACCTAAACCTAAAAGAATTGATGAAGCAGTTCCGCAAAATATGAAATGCGGATATTCACTGGAACTTGGTCATGTCAATGAAGATAATTTCACGATGCATGATTTACATCAGATGCTGGACAAACTTAACCCCACTGAGAAGGTTATTGATGTCCGGATGCCTAGTGAATACAATCAGGGTCATGTGCCAGGAAGTTTGAATATTCCCATGGGAAATGAGCAGGCGTTTATTGACGAAATCCGTGGTTATGACAGAGTATTTTTACACTGTCATTCCGGACGCAGGGCGCAAACGGTCTACACTATGCTCAGTATGCAGGGCTTAGAAAATCTGGTTTGTATAAACAGTTCCGGTATGGCTGACTGGCAGCAGGCAGCTTTTCCCGTGGAACAGTGAAGGTGGTTCAATGAAGCAAAATATTTTGTGCAAATTAATTTTATCGTTGACAATCTTTTTGCTGCCGTCAATCCTGTTGGCCGGAACTCATGCTGAATTCATCATGCCCTGGTGGGGCTGGCCGACAATCTTGTTTTTTACAACTTTTTTGATAGGCATTTTTGGTGTAATGGCAGGCATCGGTGGTGGAGTTTTATTCGTTCCTTTAGCCACCAGTTTTTTTCCGTTTCATATTGATTTTGTCCGAGGTACTGGACTTTTCATTGCACTTGGAAGTTCTTTAGCAGCGGCTCCGCATCTGCTTGAAAAAAATCTGGCGAGCTTAAAACTTGCTATGCCTTCCGCTTTGGTTGCTTCTGCCTTTGCCATTATCGGTGCCTTTCTGGGACTCTGGCTTTCCGCCTTAAATCCGGCTTATATTCAGGGCAGTTTAGGGGTTACGATTATCGCTATCGTCTTTATCATGCTCTTTGCGAAAAACTCGGAAAATCCGTCCGTTACACCCGGTAATTATTTAACGGAACTGTTACAGATAAACGGAATTTATACTGAAGAAACTACCGGAAAAGAAATTCGCTGGACTGTGCACA
>JACNKY010000358.1 GCA_014381795.1 Pseudomonadota bacterium
CTTCACCACAAACAAATTCTATCATCCAAACATACAATCCATCTTGACAAATTTTACCCTTATATTTCCCATCCCATCCTAATTGACCATCTTCAGTATAGAATATTTCTACTGCAAAAACGTTGATCAAACACGGTGCAGATTTAAATCAGAATTTACTCTATGCATCCCGGCGTGGGTACAACGAAATGGTTGTGTTTTTTCTTGAAGAAAATGCAGAAATTGATAAATTGTCTGCACAGGATGAAACACCATTATCCCTTGCTATACAAGGGAAACATTGGGAAACAGCCAGGATTCTACTGGAACATGGCGCCGATCCCGCCTTAAAAAATTCACAAGGACAGACACCTCTGATGTCTGCGGTAATGACCGGAGAAGAAAAATTGGTAAATCTTATGCTCCATCACCCGACATATGGGCGCCAGAATTCTGAGCTAAATACTACCGATTTTATAGGAAATACACCTTTAATGATTTCAGCAGCCCACGGTTATCTGGAGATAGTTAAACTGTTACTCGAACTTGGAGCAAAAGTTGAAAACAGGAACCGCTGGCAAGAATCCGCATTGATACTTGCCGCTTCCAAAGGCTTTCGTGAAATTGTAAACCTGCTGATACAATACGGAGCAGATTTTCACGCAGAAGATGTTAATGAAAAAACGGCCTTGCTAAGAGCAGCTCAAAATGGACATCTGTTCGTGGTTGAGCTGCTACTTTCACAAGGTGCAAATCTTCATGTTAATGCATTTGACATGAGCGGAGAAGGCGGGACACCCTTGATTCAGGCTGCCAGATACGGGCATGCTGAGGTTTTGCTTGCATTGATGAGAGCAGACGCCGTAATTGAGGAAGTTGAATTGATGTTTCACCATTCAGCTCTTATGGTTGCAGCTTTGAATGGTCATGAAAAAACTGTAGATATTTTGCTGAACGCTGGCGCTGACCCAATGTTAAAAGACACCTCCGGGAGATCGGCTTTATTGCTTGCTGCAAGCAACAATCATCTGTCACTTGTAGTTCAGCTTTTGGATGCTGGACAAAAATGGGATCAAAAAGACACCCATGGCAACGGTATCTGGCACTTGATGGCGATGAGTGATGTAGAAATTGAAGAAAGCGAAACCAGTTACGGTTCCGGCCAAAAAGAAGAAGGTGCTTCAATGATAATGCATGAACTAATCTCACGGGGAGTTCTGCTGGACTCATTAAACAGTGCTGGGGAAACAGCGCTGATGATTGCAGTAAAACGTGAAAAAGTGAGGACAATCAAAAGTCTGATGGAACTTGGAGCGTCCCCCGACATTCAGACACCTGACGGTGAGACTGCTTTAACGCTGGCGAAAACAAGTGGTAATGATGAACTGGTTAAGCTATTACGGTGATCACATACCGCTTTTTGTACTATAGTTGAGAAAGAATCTTCGTGGTCAACTTCCTCTGTTCCAGTAACCGACAACCATCTTTTCTTCCCGTTCATGGAAATCACTTTCAGCAATTTTTCCCTGAGCACATCCTTCACGGAGATAATGTAGTTTTGCCATATACTCTTCTTTCGAATCGCAATGGCTCCAGCCTCTTTCATTCATATGAACCAGCTTTTCATAATCTTCCAGGGATACTTTTACAGGATTTTCACGAGAATATGGTGTTAAACTAATCATCAGCTCTCCTATTTATTTTCCACAAATGTGCGGAATGTTTCTGTCAATGTAAATCTGTGTTAACCATTTTAAACACTAACGTCAAAAGCATGCAAGTCGGTCACTACAAATCATGAACAAAAACGTCAAAAAACAAAACTCCAGGCTAAATTTGCAAAAACTTTTTTGGACAGGAAGTTTAATTTCTGGTGTCATGCTTGGTCTGAATGCACCGGGACTCGGCACACACTGGCTCGGATTAATTTCACTTTTTCCTTTGATCTTCACTTTGGAGCAACTCCATACGGAAGAGGGTTTATCTTTCCGAAAACGGGCCTTACTGTTTTTTGGAATTTGCTGGTTAACCGGAGGAATTGCCGCTTCAATTGGAAGCTATTGGATAACCAACAGCATCCACGTTTTTGGGCACGCCCCCTGGTCTGTAGCCTTAATGATAACAGGTGTCGGTTACGGGCTTGAAGTAGGTTTTCAGCTTTTTGTTTATTTCGGAATTCCGCTACTTTTAATCCGCAAACTCAATAACTGGGACTTGCCGCTTCGGCTTGCGTTTGTACTCGCGCTTGATCCCTGGTATCCTCGCTTGATTCACTGGAATTACGGAGGGCTGACCTTTAGTGAATTTCCCTGGATTGAACAACTTGCGGATATAATTGGATCTTCCGGACTCCTTCTTTTCAGCTCAGGTTTGGCTTTCCTCCTGATCGGCTGGCTGCGTTGGAAATCCGGAAAGATCAGTCACAAAAAAATACTACAGGCCTCAAATCTATATCTGCTTTTATGGATCATTGGCTTAAGTTACGGTGCCTGGCGAACTTACAACCTGGAAACAAAATTTCCGGAAACCAATCCAAATAGCTCAAACTTGACCGTGCTCGTTATTCAGCCTAATTTTTCACTTCAGGATCTTGCTTCTAATGCGGAACTTGCTCATTCAAAACGGCAGCAAAATTTGGAAAGTCTGCTGAATGATTCGAGGAAAGCACTCGCAGAACTTCCTCAAAACACAAGCACAGAAAAATTGTTGGTATGGCCGGAATCTGTCTTTCCGGATGCTTATTTCAAGTCTCAAAACTCTCGTCACAGAGTGTCGTCTTTTGCACAGGAACATCAAGCCAACATTTTATTTGCGACTGTGGACTGGGAACCTACTCAAACCGGTCATAAATTTTATGGAGTCTCGGTGCTGGTTGGCAAAAACGGTGAAGTGCTGGGACGCTACAATAAGATTTTCCTGATTCCTTTTGGTGAGATGATTCCTTTTTCAGACTGGTTCCCGGGTATCGCCGCATGGCTCCGGCAAAACATTGCCAACATGTCGGAGTTTGATCGAGGCTCGGAATACACCGTTTTTTCTTTGGCGGATAATACTCAGCTTTCTGCTCCTATTTGTTTCGATATTTTCAATCCTACAGTCATGCGCGGCATGGTCCGTAATGGTTCAGACCTGGTACTGAACCTCAGTAATTTAGCCTGGTTTGGACGCACAACCGCATCTGACAACATGGTCGCGACTTTGCGTTGGCGCGCTATCGAAAATCGGGTACCGGTTGTCTTTGCTTCCAATAATGGAGAAAGTCTCTTCATTGCTGCAAACGGTAAAAACATGAGCCAACAGCTTGGACTTTTTGAAGAAGGTACGTTAACCTCTACAGTACAGCTTCAATCCCAATTTTCATTTTACCGGGAATATGCAGAATGGGTTTGGGCAGGATTTATTTTTTTATTTTTGCTGCTGCTGATTCCGACACTTCGTCCAGCTAAGATATTTCAATAAGTATTTACAATCATTAATGTTATTCACCTTAACAGGAGAAAAAAATGGATTTAAAACTCAAAGGGAAAGTCGCCATGGTGGCGGCTTCAAGTAAAGGGCTGGGTTATGGTATCGCTCAAGCACTGGCCCAGGAAGGTGCTTCACTATCAATTGGCAGTCGTACTGAAAAGGATATTGAAGCAGCAGCCGAAAAACTCCGGAACGAAACCGGAGTACCTGTTTTAGCTAATGTTCTGGATTCGTCAAATCCGCAATCAATCCAAAACTGGACAGATGCAACTTTCAAGGAATTTGGCGGGGTTGATAAACTTGTGATCAATGCCGGAGGACCCCCCACAGGAAAATTTGAGGATTTTTCTGATGAGGACTGGCAGGCGGCATTTGAACTAAACCTTTTCAGTGCTGTGCGCATGATCCGGGCAGCTTTAC
>JACNKY010000133.1 GCA_014381795.1 Pseudomonadota bacterium
TGAACTTGCTCTTCAGTAGGGTTTGGCGTTCGGTCCAGTAAAGACTGTGCTGCCATCAACATTCCAGGTGTGCAGATGCCGCACTGCGCCGCGCCTTCATCAAGAAACGCTTGCTGAAGTGCGGTCAAATCATCGTTCTTAGCAAGTCCTTCCACCGTAAGGGCGCTATGGCCTTCCATCTGTCCGACTGCAGTTAAACAGGCATAACGCTGTTCACCATCTACAAGGATGGTGCAGGCACCACAATCTCCAGCATCACAGCCGACTTTGGTTCCGGTCAAGCCTAAATCTTCACGAAGCACATCCGAAAAACGTCGCAGCGGATTTACAGAAATGGTTTGCGGAATATCATTCAAAATGAATGAAACAGTGGTTTTTTCAGTAGTACTCATAGTTTAAATAACTCCCTTGATTGCACGTAGCAGTAATTCAGGAACGACTCTTTTTCGGTAATCCGCAGTTGCGCGAATATCATCAATTGGTTCCAAAGATTCAAAATGTGCAGGTATTATTTCAATTGATTTTAGTTTTTGACCAACAGCGTCCTGTTCCAGCAATCTCAGTCGCTGTGCAACAGGTGAACATGCGCCAACTGCGATTTTTAAATTCAAAACTTCATCACGTTTATTCAACTCTGCGACTACTCCAACCATCACGATTGAAATAACGAGATAGGCTCGTGTGCCTAATTTTTCAAAATTACCACGTGCCTTTTTGGCAGGCTGAGGGATGAAAATTCCGCTGATGAGTTCATCCTCTTTTTTAACGGTTTTACGGTTGCCGAGAATGAATTCTTCTAAGGGCAGCATTCTTGTTTCACGCACAGACTGCAATTGAACTTGAGCCTCAAGTGCTAACAAATTTGGTACACTGTCCGCGGCAGGAGACGCATTGCAGATATTTCCACAAAGAGTTCCTGCGTTCTGAGTCTGCACTCCTCCAATTGTTTTCGCGGCCTGTTTTAAACCATCAAAAGCAGGTGGAAGCTGTGCCTCAACAATATCAGTCCAGGTGGTTAAAGCACCAAGCAGAAAACCATCTGCTGTTTGTTGAATTTTACGTAGTTGTTCGATCCCGCTTAAATCGAGCACATTATCCGTAATCGGCTTGCCGACACGGGCAGGAAAGAAATCTGTCCCTCCAGACAGCAAAGTCAGGGAATGCTCACTCAACACAGAGAGAGCGTCTTCGAGATTGTCTGGTCTAAAATATGGAATCATAGGTAAATTTTAAAATAAAAAGAAAAAGCAGGAAAATTAAATGAATCAAGTTTTCAAAAGTTTTTGTCTGCACAACAGACTAACTCAAGAGAGTCCTGATGACAACTTTAAAGGAGTAAAAAAATATATTTGTAAAATTTTATTTTATTTATCTGTGAACCTTAAGACGGCGTTCAATTTATAAGGCAATTTTTCAAAGAAAAAGCAGATAAGAATCTTGCCCGTAAAAAATATTTCATGTAGTATGCATGCTTATCCCACTTCCAGAAAGAATCCATAAAAACATGTTCACCCACCTCCATCTTCACAGTCAATACTCTTTGCTTGAGGGAGCAATCCGTATTAAAGATCTGGTTCCTGCGTTAAAAAGTAAAGGCTTTGAGTCCTGCGCCATTACTGATCACGGCAACATGTTTGGTGCGATTGAGTTCTATCATGCCTTGAAAGAAGCAGCATTGAAGCCGATTATCGGTGTGGGTGCGTCTGTGATTGAGGGTGCTTTTTCTGAGACAGGAGGTGAATCGGGGCGGGACAGAATTAATGCTGGACAGACACAGTTTCTTTGTCAAAATCGTGAGGGTTATCACAATCTCGGCTATTTGGTGAGTCTCAGTTATACCGAAGGTAAAGTAGATGGGGTTCCATGTGTCAATCATCAACTACTGGAAAAATATCACTCAGGTCTGATCGCTCTTAGTGGAGGAATGAACGGAGAAATCAGCCGTCATTTTCTTGCAGGACGTCCGGACGACGCACGTAGAGTTGCGATGTGGTACCGGGATGTTTTTGTCGACCGATACTACATTGAACTGCAAAATACAGGACTTCCGGAACAAACGGAATTGAACACACAGTTAATCGGCCTCGGACATGAATTAGGAATTCCACTTGTTGCAACAAACGATTGTTTTTATCTCACTCCGGAAGAAGCGGAAGCTCAGTATATCCTCTGGTTGATGGGCCAACAGCGTAGAGTGACAGACGACGAGGTTCCACTGCAGTCAGGAAACCAACGTTACTTAAAAAGTGCTGATGAAATGCTTTCTGCATTTAAAGAACTTCCGTTGGCTGCACTGGAAAATACAAGCAAAATTGCAGAGCAATGTGAACTGACTCTTGAAAATAATAAAATCTTTCTACCGCAAATTCCCACAAAAGAAGATGAAACTGTTGATTCAAAATTGTCTGATGATGCAAAAAAAGGCCTGGAAAAAAGAATAACAAAACTTTACGAACTATATGCGCCTGAAGTCTCTTTTGAAGAATTTAAGCAGCCTTACACGGAGCGTTTAAGTTTTGAATTGGAAGTTATCATTCAAATGGAATTCCCGGGATATTTTTTAATTGTTTCAGAGTTTATCAAATGGGCCAAAGATAACGGCGTTTCGGTTGGTCCCGGAAGGGGGTCCGGAGCAGGTTCACTGGTCGCGTATGCCTTACTCATTACCGATGTTGATCCTCTTCGTTATGGGCTGCTCTTCGAACGTTTCCTAAATCCATACCGTGTCAGTTTGCCTGATTTTGATATTGATTTTGATGTAGAGGGTCGTGAAAAAGTGATTGAGCATGTGCGTGAAAAATATGGAGATAAAAATGTCTGTCAAATCGCCACTTTTGGTTCTCTCAAAGCTAAAGCTGTTGTACGTGGGGTAGCGCGGGTACTGAATTTTCCGTACTCTGAAGCAGATAAAATAGCAAAACTTGTTCCGAATGATTTGAATATCACTCTCGATCAGGCACTTGAAAAGGAGCCTGAATTGGCAATACTCGCCGCTGAAGGCAGTGAAAATGAACAGCGTTTGCTTAAGTTCAGTCGACAGTTGGAAGATTTGAATACTCACCTGGGGACTCATGCTGCAGGTGTGATTATCATGAATCAGGATATCCGTGAGGTGATGCCTGTCTGCACAGGGAAAGAGGGGACGCTGCAGTCGATGTTCCCTATGAAATATGCAGAAGATCAAGGCGCGGTAAAGTTTGATTTCCTCGGTTTACAAAATCTTTCCACTATTGACAATACACTTGATTTGATCGGTAAAAGCCGTACTGACTCAGCAAAGGTAGACATCACCCGCATTCCGATGGACGATCCGTTAACGTTTAAATTATTTTGCCGTGCGGATACAATCGGAGTTTTCCAGCTCGAATCTTCAGGAATGAAACGTCTTGTGTCCAGCATGCAGCCCTCCGCATTTGAAGACATTGTGGCGATTTTGGCTCTTTATCGTCCGGGACCTTTAGGTTCCGGAATGGTCGAAGATTATGTGCAGTGTAAGCATAAGCGAAAGCGAGTTGTTTTCCCACACCCGCTGATGGCGGAAATATTGAAGGAAACGTACGGTGTGATGGTCTATCAGGAACAAATTATTCAAAGTGTACAGGTTTTGGCGGGATTTTCTTTGGGTCAGGCGGATTTGTTACGTCGTGCAATTGGTAAAAAGACGGTTGAAATATTAGCTGAGCAGCGCTTCCAATTTGTAGAAGGCTGTTTGAATAATACAAAATTTGTGGAACATTGCCCACAGGAGAGTACTCCTGAAACCAAAGCTAATGAGATATTTGACACGATTAACTATTTTTCCGGTTATGGATTTAATAAATCTCACAGTGTTGCCTATGGTTTGATT
>JACNKY010000109.1 GCA_014381795.1 Pseudomonadota bacterium
GCAAAATTTCAGCAGAATTACCTTAATGGTATTGCCAATACTCTCTGGCCTCATAATTCAATAGGTACACGTGAACATTTACAACCTTTTCATTTGAGCCAAACATTTGATCAAATCGGCAAAGCATCTATGCACGGCGAGTCAGAGCAGATTTAAAATTCAGAAATTAAATATGCAGTTAGAAAACAGTTCCTATTTGTCCACCTTCTACATATACTGATAATCAGCAGCACTGATTTACATCTATTTATAACCAAGCCACTGAGCTAAATATGGCAACCAAAGAACATAAAGAAAATCCAAAAACTCCGAATGTCAATTTTATTAATTTTCAAGGACAACTGCGGGGAATAGTTAAAGATATTAAAGAGCATAATAAAAAAGAGGGGTTAAAAAAGTTTTTTGGTAGTAAAAATGAGAATCCGCATGTAGACGGAAGTATCTTGCTGAAGGATGCTCCGGACAATAAAGAAGTTGCAAAGTATGTTAAGCAGTTAGACAAAGAACCGACTAATGCCGAAACACGTTTACACCTGGTAAACGTAGTAATGGCAGCAAAAAAAGACCATGGTTTGAGTTCACAGCTAAACATGATGTTACAGGCTGCAATTCCAATTTATCTTGGTGACATCACACCGACGATTCTACAGATAGTAGTTCATTCCTACCGTTCTTACTTGGAGAGGCTGGGTAATATTCACAAACAAAACATGATGGCCATCAAGTCAACTGCACTGAAAAATGTGAATATGAGCATGATTGATGTCAATTCTGCAGATGCAGAAGATACTAATGTGAAAGACGGAGAGTCGGTACAAACTGAAATTCGAATTGCAGAATCGCTGGTTGAAAATTGTGAACCTGTAATTCAGAGTATACAAACAAAAATGAATTCTACCCTTTCTCATGAAGAAATTGAGGAATTAACTGCTGAGGGTAAAGCATCCAGTTCTTTTTTTGGCGGTAGTGCAGAAAAAGCAAATCCAAACAAGCAGAATATGATTATCGGCAAAGCAGTACAAGCAATTGAAATGCTTAAACAGATACCTTTATTACAGGGCGCCGGCCTAGACCTGGCAAAGCAATAGGGTCGTATTGACAATAAACTAACTTATCCGCTTGTGATGGAGGGCCGTATTCAAATGCAAATCTTAAAATATGAACTGCTGCGGATAGAAAGTGGTGACGCCACTTCCAGAGAAAACATGGCTAATGTTTATAATCTTGCGATAGTTGCTTATCGCAAAGCATTGAAACTTACTTCAAAAACAACTCCAAAAAAAGCTGATCTGCCTGTACTGACAGAGTTTGGGAATGTCACGCATTATGGATTTATTCATCGTGACCTGATGCGTTTCACCAAAGATGGTGTAGCAAATTTGGTTAGGTTAGGAAAAGAGACTGTGGATTCTGCTGTGACAATAGACGAAAGTTTTGTCCCTCTACAAAAACGTTTGGAAAGTTCCTTGAATCAGCTCATTCCAGATTCCTTAACTGAAATGAAAAAGTAAACTTCGCTTATTCAGACAATACTTTCCTGTGGATAATCTTCTGCAAAAACTCCATAAAAACTGGGATCATTTTCAACTGTCTACAACGGCAGATAATGTTAAAATTCCAACAGCATCAAGAAATCCTCTTACAGTAGTAGTTTGTGTGAGTGGTGGCAGTGACTCGGTTGCTCTCCTTCATTTGCTTCAGCGGCAAAGAACGCTGCTTAATCTGGAACTGCATATTCTGTATTTGAATCATCAGTTGAGGGAGGAAGCAAGTCAGGAACAGGATTTTGTACAATCTCTCGCCGATCTATATAAGATTCCTTTTCATCATAAAACTGCAAAACACCTTAAATCAGGACAGTCTGCTTTACAGGAATCAGCTCGTGAGTGGCGGATAGAAGAGTCACGAAAGCTGCTAAAACATCTCGGTGGTGGTCGTATTGCTACAGGACATCAGGCTGATGACCAGATAGAGACCTTATTACTGAAATGGCTGCGTGGAACACATATTTCCAATTTGCAAGGAATGCAATGGAAAAATGAATCATTTATCCGCCCACTGCTCAACTGCAGAAAAATTGAACTGAAGGAGTATTTAAAAACTAAACAGCTGAAATGGATGGAAGATACTTCCAACATGAGCACAGCATACATGCGTAATCGAGTACGCATTGAACTGATACCACTTTTGGATGAATTAACCCGGCATGGTCTGCATTCACGGATTAATGATTTGAGTGAACAAAGCAGACTTTTGCGTGATTTCTTGGACTCAGATTATGAGAACTGGCAACAAAGCCTCAAAAACACCGCTGACAACTCTCAGGATGTGCTGCCGGTAAAAGTTTTAAAGCAGGCCAACGATTTGCTTCAGCAGGAGATATTACATAATTTTATTACTGCACGTACTGGGAAGGCATTGAGTTATCGCAAACTCCAAAGTATTTTTATCCAATTACACACAGGCAGTAATCATTGGGAAATGCATCTTTCGCAGGAATGGAAAATCAGGAAATCAGGAAAAGAACTTTGCCTGCAGCAGAATCAGGTGCAATAATATTTTCTGTTGAAAAAATTATTTTTTTATTGAGATGAATTCTGAGAATACTATTTTTTAAAATTTTAAATTAACAACGAGGGTTAAAAAATGCGAATCGGCATTGATATGGGTGGAACAAAAATTGAAGGAATCGCGCTTGCTGATTCAGGAGAAGAATTGCTGCGTATACGGATTAAGTCTCCGCGGCATGACTACGAAGCTACTGTTGAGGCGATTACAGGAGTCGTCCGCAGAATTGAAGCAGAAACAGATCAAAAGGGTACAGTCGGAATAGGTATCCCTGGTGCTATCTCACCGCAGACAGGACTTGTTAAAAACGCAAATTCCACTTGGATTATCGGCAGGCAGTTTGACGTTGATTTGGAAAGAGCAATGGCGCGGAAAATAAGACTCGCTAATGACGCAAACTGCCTTGCTGTTTCAGAAGCAGTTGATGGAGCAGGTGCTGGTGCCAAAGTAGTATTTGCCATCATTATAGGAACAGGCTGCGGTGGCGGAATTGCCATTGATCAGAAAGTGCATGGAGGACTCCATTCAATTGCCGGTGAGTGGGGACATATTTCTTTGGGCTGGATGAGGCCGGAAGAATATCCTGGCGTAGATTGTTATTGCGGACAGAGAGGCTGCCTTGAAACATTTATTTCCGGAACAGGTTTTGAAAATGAATATGAGAAACAAACCGGAGTTCACAAAAGCGGCCGCGAAATCGCTCAACTACTGGAGCAGAATGATGCAGACGCGGAAAAAGTTACCCAGATTTATGAAAACCGCTTAGCGCGTGCCATAGCAACAGCGGTAAACATCATTGATCCGGATGTGCTGGTACTTGGCGGAGGAATGTCAAATCTTGCCCGGCTTTATAAAAACCTCCCGGCTTTAGTTCAAAAATGGACTTTCGGTGGTGAATTTACAACTCCCATTAGACCTGCAAAACATGGTGATTCTAGTGGAGTACGTGGGGCAGCCTGGCTTTGGTGATTAACTTGTGCGTGATTTTTCCACTAAAAACGTAAATCCGATCACTTCATAAGTCAGAGTTAATGGTAGAAATATCCAACCTGCAAAAGGAATAAAAGTCAGAATTGCAGCCAGCCAGCCGATACGAATAGGCAACCAGCGCCAGCTCTTCCGAAGTTCAGCTGCTTCTTCGGGATTTGTCAAACTCTCCAGATAAACAACAATGCTCTGCCGTCCCAATAGGTGAGCTTCCAGTAGAAAAACAAGAAGCAGCCCTACAATCGGAATCAAACAGACAAAGAGCCACAAAACCGGGGAAAAGCAGGCTTA
>JACNKY010000076.1 GCA_014381795.1 Pseudomonadota bacterium
AATATCTGATGGTCGGTTATCTTGTCGTTTTTGCTGTATCGATGCTCGTTCAGTTTATGGGATATTTCCTGCGTAATTCTGCAGAATTGATCGGAGAAAATGTGCCTGATGACCAAGAAACACAATTAAACACCTGAATTATTTAACATAAATATTTTCATGGAAGTATTTTTTCTTTTAGTCCTTGTACTGTTGATGGTGATTGCACTCACCTCAGGTTTCCCTGTTGCCTTCTCATTACCTGGAGCTGCAATTCTTAGTATAGGAATGGCTGCACTGACCGGTTTTATCATTGAAGGTAACCCTTCGGCTTATTTTACCCAGGATGGACCTATCGAGTGGCTGACTGCCGGAGTAACTAATTTCCGCAGTCTTTACTGGGATGTTGAACGAGACACGCTGATTGCCATACCACTTTTCGTTTTTATGGGAATAATGCTTCAGCGTTCCAAAATTGCTGAAGACCTACTTGTCTCAATGGCTCAGTTATTTGGACCTATTCCAGGTGGGCTTGGGATTTCAGTAGTTTTTGTCGGAGCCTTACTTGCAGCCACAACTGGGATTGTTGGTGCTACAGTAATTGCCATGGGACTCATTTCTCTTCCAGCTATGCTGGAACACAATTATTCTAAACCATTGGCTACAGGAACCATCTGCGCGTCCGGAACACTGGGTCAGATAATTCCACCGTCCATAGTATTGATCATTCTGGCCGATCAGCTTTCCAGTGCAGCGGAAATTGCCAACACTGCCCGAATTGCGGAATATAAACTAGCCACTGGCGAAACCATGATGCCCTCTGAATTCGATGTGGTTTCTGCCAGTGCTGGAGACATGTTTGTTGGTGCTTTCCTGCCTGGACTGGTACTGGTTGGTCTTTACATGGCTTACATCCTTATCTCTGCCTTTCTTAATCCAGAATCAGCACCGCCTGTTCCTTATGAAGGTAAAATTGATGGCAAATTTTTATTAAAAGTGATGATGGCACTTATTCCGCCACTCACCTTAATCTTCACGGTTTTGGGTTCTATCATTATGGGGATTGCCACTGTTAACCAGGCAGGAGCAATTGGAGCTGTTGGTGCAATGATTATGGGAGGTTATCGGCTGACGGAAGGCCAAAGAAACTCCTTCTATCCTGCAATTCTCGCTGTTATTTCAACCACTGTTATTATTTTAATCCTCAGTCAGTACGAATTAAATGTCAAAAACATTCGTAATTCTGAGGAAGCAATTGCAATGATCTTTGCAACTATCGCAGTTATTGTTTTATTAATTTCAGTATTCTGGAGTGCCTGGAGAACTTTCCGTATAGAAAACACACTAAGAGGGGTCATGCTTGAAACCTCTAAAACCACTTCGATGGTCTTCATAATCCTTATTGGAGCAGCCATGCTGACCTCTGCCTTCAGAGGATTTGGTGGTGAAGAACTGGTTAAGGAATTCCTGACCAGTGTACCAGGTGGATTCTGGGCTCAGTTTATGGTGGTCATGGCCGTCATTTTCTTTTTAGGATTCTTCCTCGATTTTATTGAAATATCTGTAGTCGTTGTCCCACTTGTAGCACCAATATTACTTGCTGATCCGTCTGCAAACATCACTGCAGTCTGGCTGGGTGTAATGATCGGCATGAACCTGCAGACATCCTTTCTCACACCTCCATTTGGGTTTGCGTTATTTTACTTGAGAGGAGTGTCTCCGCCAGAAGTGAAAACAATTCATATTTATCGCGGAGTGGTGGCCTTCATCATTCTGCAGTTGATCGGTTTGGCCATTGCGGGTTATTTCCCACCTCTGGTCAATTATTTGCCAAACCGGACATATCTAACTTCAGAGAATGCCCCTCCTCCAATCAATCCAAAACTTCAGCAGTGTATTGAGGAGATAATTTTTCCATATTATACAGAACATGAAAACGAGATACGTGCAGGTGTTGATTCTTTGAGCAAAGTTAATATTGACTACCTGCCAGCAAAACACAAAAAAGCACTACTTAACTCACAGCAAGAGGTTTTAGCTACGTTTAATCTTGTAGAAATTATTAAAGAAAAGGACCGCCAATTTGAAAGTTTCATCATAAGTTACGAAGATCTGCATCACGAAGTAAGAAAAATACAGGCTGAAATTAGAAAAATTGAAGATGACATCTTTGAACTCAAACAGAGAAAAACGAGACTTGAACGTAATGAAGAGGATCCGGGTCCTTTAGTTTTTAAGGAAATCAGCAATAGTATTGAAACATTTGAGCAGATGAAAGCAGAGTTGCTAAATTCCATCCCTACACAATGGGAGTCAGAAAGAGAGAAATTCGTCCTCCTCAAAAAAGAAGCACGTGTATCCCGTCAGAAATATCGTAGAAACCCCGATAGTGCGTATGAATCTGTAATCAACTTAACAGATGTTTTGAATCATACACCTGAGCTTCTTGAGGCAGAAACACTACTCAATTCTGTCAAATCAATTATTGAAGAGGAGGAACCCAAATCTGCCATGCAACATATCAAGAAAATTGAGTCCGCCCTTGGAAGTATTAAAGGAGCAAATTCCATCAAATCTAAAATCTCAAAAGCACGGCGTGCATTAAAAGGAAAGAAAGCAAGTCCTGAAAAAGCTATGAAACAATGGCAGCTCGGAATGACTATCTATTATCAGGAACTCGAATGGCGCCAACGTGCCGTCAAAGAACTTGCCGTACCTTTGGCAAATTATAAGATTTTACTGAAGGATTCCATTGGATTGCGGCTGCAGAATAAACTAAGCTTGGAGCATGGCAAATCTGTTTCTGCCTGTAAATCATCACATGAAGACATTTCTTTGTTCTTTTAAATTATCCTATGTTGACAACCCTTTAGTTATTATCCATGTCCAGTCAAACTGAAAACCTGCAGAACATCACTATGTCCAGTGGAGGAGTATATTCTCTTACCACCAGAGGTGCAGAAGATGTAATCAATGCTGCAACACCGATGCTGTTGTCAGCACTGGATTCGATGAATGTTTCAAAAAATCAGCAAAGTTTCACTTTCTCAGACATGGGAACTGCTGATGGAGGGACGTCGCTTAAGATGGTTGAAAAATTCATCCATTCCATTCAAAAAACTGCACCTGGAATAAACATTAACATCGTCTATGCAGATCAACCAAAAAACGATTTTAATGGACTGGTAAACACTGTCTTGGGTTTAGGCCATTTTAGCAGTTACCTGGAACGTACTAAAAACGTTTACCCTCTTTTTTCTGCGAACTCCTTCTACAAACAGATTCTACCTGACAACACTTTGGATTTTGGTTTCTCTGCAACCGCAATGCATTGGCTAAGCAGCAAGCCCTGTGATCTAAGCGACCACGTTCACATGGTTGGTGCAGAGGGTGAGCAGTATCTTAATTTTTCTGCACAAGGAAAAAAAGACTGGGAATCCATTTTACTGCACCGAGCCAGTGAATTGAGATCCGGAGGTCAATTGGTATTGCTTAATTTTTGTCGTGATGAAAATGGGAAATATCTGGGTAACACAACTGGAGTGAACATGTTCAGCAATTTCGCTCAGCTATGGCGGAATTTTATGGATCAAGGACTGATAAGAGAGGATGAATATCAAAAAATGACACTACCTCAATATTATAATACTGTTGAGGAGTTTAGTGCTCCCTTGAAAAATACTGAAAATCCTGTTTATCAAGCAGGTTTGAGACTTAAGCAAATAGAGACACACATCACTGCTTGCCCTTTTGCAGAGGCCTTTAAGGAGCACCAGGATGCTAAACGTTTTGCTAAAGAATACATACCTACAATCAGGAGTTGGAATGAAAGTATATTTTTCGGAGCACTGGACGCTCAA
>JACNKY010000154.1 GCA_014381795.1 Pseudomonadota bacterium
TGATGCGTGATGCTCAACGCCGATTGTGTCTGTTCAGACTGCTGATGCAGATATTGTTCATGTACACGTAAGGTTTCGCCTTGATGCGCGTGAAACATTTGCATCTGCTGATCAACCGTAGCAGGAATTTGTGTGCCTTGAGAGGCAAGTTCTATTTGCTGCTGCATCAACTGATAAACTTTTCGTGAATATTCAGACTGCTGATCCAGGTATTGTCGGTGAACCTGTAAGGTTTCGTTTTGGTGTTGATAGAAACCTGATAAACTGCGCTCCAAAGTTTCCATGACTTGGGTTGGAGCGAATGATTGCTGAGAAGGAGGTTGTTGCTTGCTCATGGTAGAAATATTTGCTGGTCTTTGTTTTTCAGTTTCTGTTTCAATTTGTGGAACAGGTCTTTCTGTCTGCAAACTATTTGTAACGGTCGGTGCCGCTGGAATGCTAGGTACTGGAGTATTTGATACTGTAGCAGGAATTGAGCCGGAACCTGATATCGAATGTGTTTCGTTACTCACCTGAAAACCGTCATCCAACGCTTTTTCAAAATTCTGTCGTGTTGCATCACTTACATAATTTGCACCGTTTAAACTCACACTCAGTCCTGATTTTTTGGCAGGCGGGAGTGGTGCAGGCAGGGCAAAGGGGTCAAATTTTTGTAAAGGCAGTCCAACCACACAGAGTTTAACTAATGCTTCTCTGAGCTGCAGGTCACTGTCTTTTTTTGGATTTTCATTAAGCGCAACCGCGGTGTATTCTTTATCAGCAAGGATATTATCAACGAGTTTAGTTAAGACATTTTTTGGACCATATTCGATAAAGATACGTCCGCCGTCCTGGTGGATATTTTCAATTTCTTCACGGAAACGCACAGACTTGAGGATGTGTGATTCAAGTTGTTTTTGAATTGTCTTTGCGGCGGCGGGATATGCTTTTCCGGTGGCATTTGAATAAACCGGAATTTTCGGTTTGTTAAATTTAACCTCGCGGATTGCTTTTGCAAATGGTTTTTGCGCGTGCCCGACAAGAGGGGTATGAAATGCAGCTGACACAGGAAGTTTAACAACCGTGTATTTTTTTTCTTTGAAAGCATCATGAGCTTTTAAAATCGCTTCGGTTGGACCGGCAAGTACAACCTGTTTTTTTGAATTCAGGTTTGCCATCACAACATCCGGAAACTCCGCAACATCCGCTTCGAGTTTCTCCACTTTCCCCATCACTGCCAGCATGCTTCCGGCATCGAAATTCGGATCATCCGGAGCGGCCATGGCCTGTCCTCTGGCGTAGGCTAATTTGTAATAATCCTCTTCTGCAATCACTCCGGCAGCCCAGAGAGCAGTCAATTCACCAAAACTGTGTCCAGCGGAAAAATCTGTTTGTAATCCTGCGTCACGCATAACCCTGAATAATCCGGCACTGACTCCGCCAATTGCGGGTTGTGCGATTTCAGTGCGTTGAAGTTGGGCCTGCTGAGCTTCTTGTTCTTCATCTTCAAAAACCGCAATCGGAAATACTAAATCAGACAAAGGCTTGGGGCTGGATGAGAAATTATCGGATTTTTCTGTAAAAAGTTTGTCCAGTGCGCTATAAGGACCTGCCATGGAAGGAAAGTTGAGAAACAATTCCTTAGTCATGTTCATGTATTGTGAACCCTGTCCGGAAAAAAGCGCGACCACTTTTCCTTTGGTTTCCAGCGCCTGCTCACGGTAAGAGATACCTTTGACATTCCATTCCGTCTTGTCGTTTTGGCTTTCAAGGGTCGAAATCGCCTGTCCAAGCATTTCCACGGTTTTTGCCAGCGAATCAGTAACAAATCCCAAACGGGCGTGTTTTTTCGGAATCGAATTTTCACGTGAACTTTTAAGCAGTTTCCGTTGGCGCTCAACGGCACCAACCGTTTCCAATTCCGCGAGTAGTCCCCGGCAGACTTTGTTCAGTTCTTTAGGTGTATCAGCCGACAAAAATACTGTTGCTGGAGTTTTATGCATCCGGAATGCACCGGAATGAGTTGCCTGAAATTCTTCTAAAACGAAATGAAAATTTGTACCGCCAAATCCAAAAGCGCTAACACCGGCACGTCTTTGTTCTCCATCGGTGATCCATGGACGCGCTTCCGTATTGAGGTAAAAAGGAGTTTTTTCGATACCAAGTTTTTCACTCGGACGTTCAATGTTGATTGTAGGAGGAAGTATTTTGTGGTGCAGTGCAAGTGTGGTTTTGATCAAACCTGCAATTCCGGCGGCAGCTTTTGTGTGTCCAATTTGGGATTTTATACTACCGAGAGCAATGTGCTGAAAATCCGGATAGCCTGATTTTGCTGGAGTATCTTCTGTAAAAACTTCTTTTAAACCGTCAAATTCAGCTGAATCTCCAGCAGCGGTTCCTGTTCCGTGTGCTTCCAGCAAGCCAATACTCAACCGATCAATATCTGCGTCAGCATAAGCCCTGCGCAGTGCTTTGGCCTGTCCCCCGGATCGAGGGGCATAAATACTTTTGAATTTACCGTCACTTGAGGTTCCGATGCCTTTGATAACGGCATAAATGCTGTCACCGTCACGTTCCGCGTCTTCGAGACGTTTGAGGATGACCATACCCATCCCTTCGCCGATCATGACACCGCCTGAAGTTTCATCGAAAGGCCGCGGATTTTCACCCTTTGTGAAAGCAGGTGTTTTGCTGAAACACATGTACATCAATGGGGAATTGTCAGCATCCACTCCACCGGCGATCATCATGTCTGAACGATACTCCAGCAAATCGCTGATTGCCATTTTCATCGCGCTTAAGGAGCTAGCACAGGCTGCGTCAACAGTACAGTTTGTACCACCGAGGTTCAATCGGTTTGCAATCCGTCCGGCAATGACGTTTCCCAACAGGCCTGGAAAAGAATTTTCTTCCCATGGTACATAGGCTTTTTTCATCTTCTCAATAATTTTCTCTGTATCACCTCCGGAAATTCCGCTGCGTTGCAAAACTTTTTCCCAGATAGGATACTGCAGCCTCGAAGAAAGTGTACCTAGAAGTTTCAACCCAGAAGTCACTCCAAGAATAACTCCGGTCGCATCCAGAACTTTATCACTTGTTTCCCCGTAACCGGCGTCTTCCATAGCTGATTTGGCCACCATCAGGCCCAGGAGTTGAGTAACGTCTGTCACCTCCATGATGTTGGGAGGGATTCCAAATTCCATCGGATTAAAATCAACATCCGGAATAAAACCACCCCGTTTGCAATATGTTTTATCGGGAGTATCAGCATCTAGATCGTAGTAATCTTCAATGTTCCAACGTGACTCTGGGACATCGATGATGCTGTCAATCCTGTTGACTATATTATCCCAGTATTGATGTAAATTCGGGGCATCCGGAAACAACGCCGACATGCCTACAATCGCAATTGGACGGTTGCACATACGGGCATTCAACATGCTTTCTGATTCAATCTGTCGACTAGGTTTGCTGGTCAAACTTTTTTTCAGAGCTGTCATTGTTTTAGTAATTTGCGGATTAGTGGCAGCAGAGATTATTTTGTCTCAGGATGTGAAATAATAGTAGGGAGATTTGACGCAAAAGTAATTTACTAGTTTAAGCTTAATGCCGAAAAAAATTTCTAAATTGCGTAAGCTTTTAATGTTATCGTTATATATCCCTTGTTGCAAGTTCTTCATGATTACAGGCTGATAAATATTGCAAATATCAAAAATATATCTTGTAACTCTTTACACACTCGTTTATCTTTAAAGCTCCAATTTTTGCTGAAAAGTTCCCCAATAGCTCAGTTGGTAGAGCAATTGACTGTTAATCAATGGGTCGCTGGTTCGAGTCCGGCTTGGGGAGCCAGCACTGG
>JACNKY010000075.1 GCA_014381795.1 Pseudomonadota bacterium
TTCATGGCAGGAATGTTTGAAAATAATCTGTTTACATTGATTCAGAAGACACTGGACTTCCGTACTCAGCGTCAGGATCTGCTGACTTCCAATATTGCCAACAAGGACACTCCCGGCTACAAAGCGGAGGATATGGTCTTTGAAAAAAGTCTGGAAAAAGCTCTGCATGCTGAAGAACCGGGTTTACTCAAAACTACAAATTCCAAACATTTTGACGGACGTAATACACCACCGCTGAAACTGGTGGAAGGACAGCGTATACACAGCGCTTCCCCTTTTCCGGATTTTGACGGTAACACAGTTGATCTGGATCGTGAAATGGCAAAGATGGCTGAAAACCAATTGATGTACAATGCCAGCATCCGGATGCTCACTCACCAGTTCCGTATGTTGAAAACCGCAATTACCGAAGGACGCTAATGAGTTTTGAATCTTCCCTTAATGTAAGTGTTTCCGGAATGGCGGCCCAGCGGCAGCGGGTTAACACTATTTCCGAAAACATTGCCAACGCCAATACGACGCGCACCCCACAGGGCGGGCCGTATCGACGACGTATTGTTACACTGGCAGCAGTTTCAAACGACCGTACTTTTGAAGAAGAACTGCGCTCACAGCAACGCTCACTCGATACTGCGACTGAAGTCAAGGTGGTGGGAATTTCACAGGACAACCGTGCGCCGATTTTACGATATGAACCAGGGCATCCAGATGCAAATGCTGAAGGATATGTGGCTATGCCAAACGTTAATGTGATGGAAGAAATGGTGAGCCTGATGGAGGCATCACGTTCCTATGAAGCAAATACCGCGGCATTCAACGCTTCAAAAAACATGGCTCAGTCCGCGCTTGATTTAGGACGTAACGTTTAACACGGATATTCGTAACTGAGCATAAATTATGAAGGAATTGTAATTAATTTTAAGACTCAATTTGTCATTTCTACGGAAGGGAGAAATCTTAAAGCTATTAATTTAGTGGTTAAACTAAGATTTTTTGCTTCGCTTAAAATAACACGATTATAAGTTTTTATAAGAAATCATCAAGTGTGATATTTTCACTCTCAGGGAACTTATTTTTTAATCTAAAGATTTTATGAATATTAATCTACCTTCAATCTCACCTCTGGTTCCAGGACTAAAAACCGGAATTGAAAGTCAAAATCAAAACCTCGAAAGCGGTGGTTTAAGCCGTACTTTTGAAAAACTTCTGCAGGATGTCAATCAACAGCAGTTGACTGCTGAAGCAAAACAAGTAGAACTTCTGGTTACTGAAAATAAAGATATTCATGGAACAATGCTGGCGCTGGAAAAAGCAGACCTTTCGATGCGTCTTATGCTTCAGGTACGCAACAAACTGGTCAGTGCATACGAAGAAGTAATGCGCATGCAGGTCTGATTCCTGTATTCAGGATTCCCCTAAATTCTCCCCCCAAAAAAATAAGAATCAACATGGCAGACAAATATGCCTGCCGCTCCAGTTTTCCATCTGGTACACTTGTTTGTCATTTCCGCGAAAATGTGAATCCAATATTTCAGGGACTTACAAGTTTCTGGATTTCCGCTTTCGCGTGAATGACAACTTATTAGGGTACCAAAAGAGATTAATTTCTGTTGATTAATTCAGATTTGTGGTATCTTGATTAGTTGATTTTTGCTATTTACACATAAAAATAATATTAAAGAATGAATAAAAAAATGGAGTGGAAAAGAACACATTATTGCAATGATTTAAGAGTAGAGGATGTTGACAGTGAAGTCGTACTGATGGGTTGGTGCAAAACAAGGCGTGATCACGGTGGGGTGATATTTGTTGATTTACGTGATTATACTGGAATTACGCAGATAGTCTTCAAAGTGGAAATCAGTGAGTCCTCACATGTATTAGCCGATACGATACGCAGCGAGTTTGTGTTAGCTGTGAAAGGCAAAGTCGCCCATCGGATAGAAGGCAACGTTAATCCGAAATTACCTACCGGTGAGATAGAGATACTGGTGGAAACTTTGGATATTTTGAATCAATCCCTGACACCACCCTATGTGCTGGATAACCGAGAAAATGTGGATGAAAAATTACGGCTGACTTACCGTTTTCTTGATTTGCGTGATTCTACCATGCAGAACAATTTGATGCTGCGTTCAAAGGCTATGCAGATTGTCCGTAACTACTATACGAATCAGCGCTTTTTTGAAATTGAAACCCCGATTCTGACTAAATCAACTCCGGAAGGTGCCCGTGATTATTTGGTGCCTTCCAGAGTAAATCCAGGATTGTTTTATGCTTTACCACAATCGCCACAGCTTTTTAAGCAATTGCTGATGATCAGTGGTTACGACCGTTACATGCAGATTGCACGCTGTTTCCGGGATGAAGATTTGCGTGGAAACCGTCAGCCTGAATTTACTCAAATTGATTTGGAATTGAGTTTTACTGAACCTGAAGAAATATACGAATTGACCGAAGGCTTGATGGTCAAACTATTTGACGAAACAATCGGGGTGAAAGTCGAATCGCCTTTCCCGCGGATGACTTATCAGCATGCAATGGAAAATTACGGTTCAGATGCACCGGATATACGTTTTGAGCTGAAACTCATTGATATTTCAGATATTGCGTCTGATTGTGAATTGCGTGTTTTTAAGCAAGTGGTTGACAAAGGTGGAATTGTTAAAGCGATTTGCGTTCCAGGCGGAGCTGAATTTTCCCGCAAAGATCTGGATGATTTGACCGAATTTGCGCAAATTTATGGTGCAAAAGGTATGGCTTGGATTAAGCGTAATCCTGACGGTTGGCAGTCGCCAATCGGAAAGTTTTTTACAGCTGAGCAAAAAGAAGCGCTTGAAAAGCGAGTCGTCTTGAAAGTTGGCGATTTGGTTTTGTTCTGTGCGGACAACACTAAAATTGTTCATGATGCTCTTGGTAATTTACGCAAAGAAATCGCGCGACGCCGAGGCTTGATTAACGACAGCGAATATCGTTTTGTCTGGGTTACAGATTTCCCCCTCTTTGAGTACAGTGAAACTGAAAAAAGTTACACGTCCAGTCACCATCCTTTTACAATGCCCGACACAGATGATTTGGAAAAGTATGGCGAAACTTCACCCGAAAAAATTCGTTCCCGTGCCTATGATGTGGTACTGAATGGTGTGGAAATCGGCGGTGGCAGTATCCGTATTCACCGAGAGGAAATTCAAAATAAAGTCTTCAAATTACTGAAATTGTCTGAAGAAGAAATCGAAAGTAAATTCGGTTTTCTGATGAAAGCACTTTCTTTTGGAGCTCCACCACATGGAGGAATTGCGCTCGGCTTTGACCGTCTGATGATGTTCCTGCTTAAAACAAACTCTATTCGTGAAGTGATTGCTTTTCCGAAAACGCAAAAAGCAGGTTGCTTGATGACTGACGCACCTTCTGCGGTTGAGACGGATCAGCTCGATGAACTGCATATCCGGGTCAAAGCTTCTGCTCAACAAACGGAGTAACAATGTCAAAAAAAACCACCATCGGTCTCATTTGTGGTGGAACCAGCGGTGAGCATGAAGTCTCGCTCGTTTCGGCCTACAACATTCAAGCCGCGCTTGACCGTGAAAAATATGAGGTGCTGATAATTGCTATTGATAAAAATGGCGCTTGGTTTTTAGGAAGCTCTCCGGAATTGTTGGAGAATACTCATGATGTTCGTCAAGTAACTTTTAAGAAAAATCTACCAACCGCGCTTCCTCAAACCGGAAGTTCCGGTAACGAAAACCTGACTGCAAAGCAACAGTCCGGAAGTGAATTGGCTGAAGTCGATGTTTTCTTTCCAATAACTCACGGAAAACTTGGTGAAGATA
>JACNKY010000073.1 GCA_014381795.1 Pseudomonadota bacterium
ACGCAGTCCACGGAGTTGACTGTACCAGCGCAACAGGTTTTCAATTCCAAGTTTTGTGTAACCATAAAAGTTCATTGGTTCAGTAGGATGTGCCTCATCCATCGGCAGATATTGCGGTTCTCCGTAAACCGCGGCACTCGAGGAAAAAACAAAATTCTTCACATTCGCAGAAGTTGCGGCATTGAGCAGATTAATGGTTCCACACAAATTATTTTCTGCATATTTTTCCGGTTCTGTCATCGACTCTCCGGCTGCCTTCAAAGCGGCCAGATGGATGATATAATCCACACCTTCCATGGCAGACTTTAATTGCTCAGGAAAAAGCAGATCTCCTTTAATAAAAGGAATTCCGGCTAAAAGATTTTCCCGTAAACCACTGCTCATATTGTCAAAAACGACTGGTGATTTACCTGCGTCACGCAGTGCTTTAACAACATGGGAGCCTATGTATCCCGCGCCTCCGACGACTAGAATTTTTTGCTTTTCAGTACTCATTTATAATAGTTTTTAAAAATTATGGCTGCACACAGTCATTTCGAGAGTCAGCATAAATTCGGAAGCTACTCTGAATTTATTTGACTGCAGACAAGCGAGTCACATTATTCGGCAGATGGATCTTCAACGACTTCGTAGAGTACACCAAAAGCTGAGTCATCATGAGATTTTGGATGCAGGAAAAAAACTGTCGTTCCTCGTGAACCTGGACGGGGGGCGGAGTCAATAATGTTGAAATTCTTTGCTTTAAAAAATTCAAATGCAGCCTGCGCGCTTTTCACGCGGAAACCAACATGCGCCAGACCGCCGCGGCCGCCGTTTCTGTCGATTTGTTTTTGAACCGGAGAATCGGCTGACAGAGGTTCCACCAGTTGAATTAAATTTGGGCTTTCTCCAATCTGCAGTAAAACCTCCCTGACCTGATCACGTCCCCCGATTTCTTCACGATGTAACTCACGGAAACCAATTTGCTGATACATGCGTACCTGATTTTCTAAATCACCTGCACAAACTGCAATTGCGATATGATCAACAAACAGAAACCCCGGAGGTTCGTATACCTCTAGTTCAGAAAATACGGAGTTAGAAATTTTGTCAGTAGGAATTTTTACAGGCATTATTATATTTTACAGCTTGTGACAGAAGATTGTCTTTTTGTAAAACCTTGCAGGTGTTACTGTAAAAACATGTCCTCGACCTGAACGTGGAGTGGATCCCCGCTTTTGCGGGAATAACAAACGTGAGTAAATTATTACTTTTTACGAGTTCATCATATTTGTGTTTTGACAATTACACCTAAGACTCACAAATCGAAAAACTTAATTTTAGTTATTTTCCTTAGTGCCTAAAATACTTATCAAGATGTTTGTATTTCCTTGAGTCTTTCTTTGGCATCAATGAAGATCATTTCTCCATTTTTCCAAACCGGCATTTTCAAATTATATTCTGCGGCTTTTCGAATAGCGTCATTCTTAGCTCGATGCATTGCACCAATCGCCAGCTTTGAATATGATATTTTTTCTTTCATGATTTTTCCTTCAATATAAACGGAGTTTCTCCTGAGTTGTCAAAAACAACCCAGGAGTTCACAACTTCTTGGTACAGTGGCAAGTTCCTCAATCCTTTCTGGTAACGCCGACGAATAATCTTTTCCGAAATATTGTGGCCACCTTCTGAGACTCTTAGGCTAACACGCTCTATAGCAATATTTTCGTTGTGAAGTTTTAGGTAATACAAAATGACCTCATAACCTGCTTCTCTCCACTTTTTTATACGATTAAGATAATTTCTTCCACTCAAAGTTGTTTCAAATGCAAATGACTCTTTTTTTAAAATCAGGTTATCAATCTTTTTTAACAAAAGTCTACCTGCCTCAAAAGCAACACTTTCAGGTTGGAAGGGAGATAGTCCCGCAGCAATTAAATCCGCATTCACAAAACTTAGGCATTCACCTTCTGAAGGAAGGAACGTTTTTGCAAAAGTAGTTTTTCCGGCTCCATTAGCACCTGCAATGATGTAGCATTTCATAAACCGCCATTGATTTATTCACAAATAAGAATAAGACCTAAAGTGATCTCTTTTGAAAGAAACTCAAAGATTGATTTTTCAAGAAGAAAAGTTTCAGTTAAACATACCGTCCATTGGTCGCGGAAAGCTGCTCATAATATTGTTCCACACCTTCTTCGAGCGACATGAATTCTTTGTTGTATCCGGCAGCACGCAGCTTATCAAGTCCGGCTTCAGTGAATTCCTGGTATTTACCATGCAGGTCCTCCGGGAAAGGAATGCTTTTGATTTCACCGCTTCGGTGGAGGCTTTGTAGAGTAGTGGCAATATCCTCAAAACTGCGTGCTTTTCCGGTACCTGCATTGAAAATTCCGCTGGTTTTAGCTTCGTAGAAATGCAGATTGATTTTCACTGTGTCAGCTACATGGATAAAATCCCGGCGGAAATGTCCGCTGCCTTCAAAAAGCTTCATCTTGCCTGTTTCATGCAACTGCTGAAAAAGATGGAAAGCGACCGATGCCATACGACCTTTATGATTTTCCTGCGGACCATAAACATTGAAGTAACGCAGTCCCAAAACCTGACTTTTAACTTGCGGTAAGACACGGCGCACATAATTATCAAAGGCGAATTTGGAAAATCCATAAACATTCAACGGGTATTCCGCTTCAGGTTTTTCTACAAAACCTGCATTGCCGTTACCGTACACTGAAGCACTGGAGGCATAAAGAAAATCGATGTTGTTTTCCAGACTATAGTTAAGCAGATTTTTAGAGTATTCATAATTGTTTGACATCATGTATTTACCATCCTGCTCTGTAGTCGAAGAGCAGGCACCCTGATGAAAAATCGTGCTCACGTTTTGAAACGTATTGAGCTTCTGCAAGAATTCATCTTTATCAATATAATCCGCTATGGAAAGACTGTTCAGATTGAGATGCTTTTCTGCTTTACTCAAATTGTCCACCACAAGAATATCTTCTTCTCCGGCCTCATTCAGCCCTTTGACAATATTACTGCCTATAAATCCGGCTCCGCCCGTAACAACGATCATGCTTGCTCCATAATTAAATTGACAATAGCTGTGGTGGATTTCCCTTCAACAAAACTAACAACCTCCACCCTTCCTCCATTTTTTGTAACAGTTTGATAACCTACAATATCCTCCGCAAGATAGTCACCGCCTTTAACTAATACATCTGGAAGCACAGTTTCTATTAAGCGCTCCGGCGTTTCTTCATCAAAAATCACAACGCAGTCAATCGCTTCAAGCGCACTTAGTAATAAAGCACGATCTGCTTGAGACATGATTGGACGGCTCAGACCTTTTAATTTACGTACAGACGAATCAGAGTTAAGCCCCAGGATGAAGATATCAGCAAATGCGGCAGCTGTCTGCAAATACCTGATGTGACCTGCATGCAGCAAATCAAAACAACCGTTGGTAAAAACCAAACTCCGGCCTTCTTTACGCCATTTCCGGACTTGTTCTGCAATCTCGGAGAATGCTGTTATTTTATAATCAGTAAATGTGTTTTCTATAGGCATCTGTTTTCTTTCAAAGTGAGAGCGCTTATTTTAGCATAACAACCCCTTGAAAACGAATTAAAAATGACGGACGAGGCTGGTAAAACAAAAGAAATAATTAGTACTATTTAGGCAGCGATACTGAGTTTGACTTGCAAGAATGTTGAAAATAAAATCTAATAAAGGGTTATTTATTAGCTCAAATGCAGACAGCACAAAAATAAAACAAAACAGGACTCAGATGATTCAGGAATTAAGAGAGTACTCAGGTAACATATTTTTCAAACTTCTCAT
>JACNKY010000072.1 GCA_014381795.1 Pseudomonadota bacterium
GAGATACGTTTCAGCAGATCCGGATCAGGATTTACAGTACCTGATTCAATCTCTTCATATAATTCAGGACTAATTTGCAGTAAAAGGGAAATTCCTGCCACATTTTGATCTACATTTATTCTCGCCTGTAGTATTTGTTCATGCAGTGGAACCGGAGGAGGCACATCGGGAATTTTAAGAGCTTCCTGCTTTGGTAAACGTGCCTGAATTTCTCTGGCATGAAGCAGTGGTTGCCTGTTGCCGAGTAGAACTGAACTCTGGGAGTTGATTTTTTGCAGGATTTGTTTGTAATTCCATCCAAACAGCGAGCATAATTTTCGCAACAATTCGTCAGGTGGGATAACACCTTTTTCGAACTCCTGATAGTAATCTGCAGAGATGCCCATTAAAGTCGCAATTCCTAGTGCATCCTGTTTAACAGCCTCTCGTGCATCCTTGATGATTTTTGCTAAAGGTGTCAGCGGAGACTCAGCAGGTTTATTATCTACTGAAGAAGACTGCTGATTTGGCGGGATAGTTTTGCTGCTTCTCGCGGAGGGAGTATTGTCTGCAAGTCGTTTGATTTCCTGATAATTCCACTCAAACAAAGCACAAAGACGTTGAAGAATGTCATCCGGGGGGATCCAGTCTTTCTCCAACCGAGCATACTCTTCCGGATCCATCTTCATCAGCAAAGCCAGACCTTCAATGCTTTGGCCGATGTCTTCGCGGAACTCGAGTATCTTTTCGTTCAGTTTGGACATTTTCGCTGTGGAATTAAAATCCTGTGATTTAATTAAAAATTGGTAATTACCTACCTTTAACATCCAGCATTGTTGTGTGCCGCTTCAGGGTTCTCAAAATTAAATATGCTACAAGAGTTATCCAGAAGAGATTGTTCCACACAGGTACAAGATAAATTCTCCTTTCAACCAAAAAGTTGCCTACCAGATCAAGAATTGAAAAACAGAGTACTAGAGCGAAGAGGCTGGAATATTCTCGGCGTAAAATATTTTTTAAGGAAAAATCCAGTTTAGGACTGTCCCATTTAGAAAGTGCCGGAAAGAAACCAGGAGTGGCTTCAGACCATTTTTCAAAGTCTTCTCCAAATTTACCCCTGAGAAAATCTTCTTCGGCGACCATGATCCTTTCGTAATAAAGAGCAAATGACAAAGTATAAATAACCGGCACCCACCAGACAAAAGGAAATAGTGCGATCCCAAGTCCCATCAGGTAATTTCCTAAATACAGAGGATGTCTAACCACAGAATACCAGCCGGTTGTATTCAAAACTTCGGCAATTTGCTCCCTTGTATTTCTTCCTGAGGTGTTTTGCGGTGTGTGGCCAACAACCAGAATTCTGGAAAACAAACCTAGCAAACCGACAAACAGACTAAAAAGACCCCAAGTTGTAGTCATCGCACGATCACCTCCTACATATTCGTATTCCGCCATTGCAGGAATGAAAATCAAAATTATGATAATTGGAAAATAACTCCTCCAGCGAAACAGCCAGTAACCAGTGGAAACAAGTTTTTTTTCAAGCTTCATGTAATAACTCCTCTAATTTA
Organism: Pseudomonadota bacterium; assembly: GCA_014381795.1. Lineage (GTDB taxonomy): Bacteria > SAR324 > SAR324 > SAR324 > NAC60-12 > Arctic96AD-7. Next base: position 1,551 of record JACNKY010000072.1, read on the forward strand.
TTTTAAGATTGTTTATGTAAATCAGGCCCCTCTAACAAACGACTTTTCCGGAAACAAATAGTTCCTAATACAATGATTCTTCTAGAAAAAACTACTGTCGAAGAACTTCCATCAACAGACCGGCACAGCAGCAAAAATAATTAAATTCACAGCTATTACTGTGACAAATTTTTTCACAAGGTAAAAGGCATAACTCTTGGATTCAATTTTGCTGGGTATGTTCCCAAATTTTATACCAGCCGGACGTATATTAGTTCTCAGTTCAGGTCTATGAAAATAAAAGGCTTATTAGTATTTTTAGCAGTTTTTCAGATTTTTCTCACAGGAGAAAAATCTGTGCTTGCCAGCGGAGAAAATTTTGGTCTGGGCCCCCTTGAAATTCGTCCTCAATATTTAGTAAATCAACCTTTCCTCGCAATGTATCCTGAAAATACTTTGACCTTAAAAGATGGAGAATCGAGATTGTCTATTGGGATGGAGATCGCAAATACATTTGTCAACACACAGGGCCCAACAGGACAAATCACAAAAACTGAAGTGGCAAGGGGCTTAACTTTATCAGACTTTTTGGATAAAGAGGGTAATACAGTCAAAGGTTTCAGTCTGTATTTGGATGCGGAAAGCAAACGCCAAAAAATCAAGTACCGCTATGGGTTATCTGATTCACTAGAATTCAAACTTGAATTACCGTTTGTATCATTTGACGGCGGGACCATGGATAGTAGCATCGAAAGTGTACACAGCATGCTCGGCATTTCAAATTTCAAAAAAGGTGGTGCATACCGTGCCTTGTCTGAGCGCAACCAATATGACTATTATGTGGTAAAGGATGGGCAATTTATCTTTGCGAGTACAGAACAGATCAACAACGTCAGAGGGGAACCAAGTATGGATTTCAAATGGAACTTGTCTGAAGGCAACAAGGTTATGCCAGCTGCAAGCCTAAAACTAAGTTACAAATTCGCAAATACTGACCGTGGTGGCGAACAACAATTAATTCGCAGTGGCGGTGTTGATTGGGGACATTATTTTATTCTTTCAAAAGGTTTCGATAACTGGATTGTATATTTTGGTGAGGGAAAAACTAGAATCGGCAATAACTTAGGATTTGCATCTACTCTGATCCATCGCTTCATGTCAATGGAATATCGCTTTTCTGAAGAAGAATCTTTTGTTTTTCAAACTGTTTCACAAAGTAGTATTTACCCAACTACTGGAGCAAACTCCCGTTCTACAGACCAGTGGGGCGAAACCCAGGAACAGCGAAATTCTAACTTGAGCGTTCCAAGCAGTGTTTCCGCATTTGGTTATAAATTCATGTCAGGCTCAATCTTTTGGGAAACCGGATTTGTTCAGGATTACAACAATTTTGGCAACGAAACTGATTTTGTCTTATTTTGGGAAATGGGGGTTCATTGGTGAGATTATATTCAAAACTATTACTGACTGCCGCATACCTGTTTATCTTTACATTTACAGCTTGGAGCAAGGAGGAAATAGTGTATTACTATGCTCTTCAATACGGAAATCAAAATACAGGAAGTCCTGCTCCCGGAGTGGGAAGTAAGGATTCATACTTATCAACTCTGGAGGATAAACATGGAGCCTTGAAAGAGAGTCGAGATGTTAGTCCAAAAGTTCTATCATTTGACTTTTACAAGACAAATGGATCTTTCGCCAGTGGGTTTGGTCTAGAAGTACACAGCTACAGTAAATCATACAGTTTTAAAGATGACAGTTCTTTGGTGAACCTTTCTGCAGTCGGCTTACTGTACGGTTTGAATTTTTATTATCGGGGAGATTACTGGTTCCCGTTCATCGGTTTTGGTACAGGTAATTATTCTGCAAAACTACAGGAACAACTAATTACAGGCAGTAATACGACTAATGGAACAGTTTTCGGACAGGTTGACGATCCTTTTTTTTACAAGTTAGGTGTCCGCATACCTTTCAATGAAATTGGTATCGTTCTTACTCAGCAATACATCTCGGCTGATATAAACGTAGCAACTGAAGATAAACCCCTATCACTAGGTGGTACTGCTTCATTTATCGGTCTCTATTATTCTTTCTGAGAGTTTATGCTTGATCATGCAATTTAATGCTTCGACGTTAATATAATTAGAGGAACATCCAAAAGTTTTGGAAGTCACAGTAGTTTCAAATCATGACTCTTCTACATTGTCATTCCAGGCGATACAGGGGTTAGAGTGGGAATCCAGAGTAACAAACTACTGAAATATGCAAGCATTGCCTTATTTGAA
>JACNKY010000378.1 GCA_014381795.1 Pseudomonadota bacterium
TCTTCTGTCTCAACCTTGATATAATGTGACAACTTTTTCTGGTAAAGACTGATCCCCTCCTGCACAAAAGGAAGCTGTGTTTTACCAATCCAGATCAAACGGATACATCTCATATTTGCAGTCAACTTTACTGTAGCAGGTTTTTAGAATTTAAATCTTATCCGCCGAATAATATTGCAGACACCTGCAAAAGACAACGCAAAAACATTTTCACAATTGGATTGTGATTGTCGGCAAATCCGCTATCTTTTTATACAGCTCACTGCAAAATAACAGCTTCTGCCTAGACACGTATTTTAATTTTTTTGCTCACTTATTCATGTCAAATTTAACAAGCATTAAACCAGGAAAAGCCGGTACCAGCCGTGTTCTTAAGGAACAGTTGCTCTACAGCGGACGCTGGTCAGAGTTGGTTGAATTCAGCTATGAAGATGATGAAAAACAAGTCCGGAACTGGGAAGGTCTGCACCGTAAACACATGGCTGCAGCGGTAATTATAATCGCAAAGTTAAAACCTTCCGGAAGATATATTTTGATAAGGCAGTTTAGACCGCCTACGGATTCCTACATCTTAGAATTTCCAGCCGGTCTGGTTGATCCTGGAGAAAATCTAGAAACAACCGCGACACGTGAACTTTTGGAAGAAACAGGTTATGTTGGTACAGTTGAAAAAATCAGCCCGGACTTGTTCTCATCCCCAGGCATTCTTTCTGAATCAGTTTCATATGCACATCTTTCAGTTGACGAAATGCTGCCGGAGAATCAACAGCCCGTTGCTAAAAATGAGCCCGGAGAATTCATTACTGTTTTTCTGAAATATCCGGAAGAAATTTCAACATTTTTCAACGAAGAGACGGAACAGAACGTTCAATTTGACGTCAAGCTTTATACTTATTTCATGGCACAAGGACTCTTGTAAATAATTTTCAGCAAGTCTGCAAATGAGTAAACTTTCCGGAACTGAACTTTCACAAAACGCTTTGTCAGCGACAATCGGCACTGATAAGTCTGCCGTTGACAAAAAGACTCCTGTCCCGGAAATTTATTTAACAAATCCGCAAGTAAACAGGATTTTTGAAGATTGGTATGCACAGCAAAGTGATCCTGCATCCGCGGATTCCCTCCTGCAAAAACTCACTCAACTTTCTTTGAATCCACCTTCTCTGCTGGCGGCACTGCTTTTTTTACGTTATCAGCAAGCAGAAGATTTACCAAAAGAGTTTGAAAAAAACATTCCAGATGATTCCGCAAAACTTTTTGCGGAGGCTGTTTTGCTTTATCAGCGGATGCTCAAGGTACATCAATTTCCTGAGCGCCCAAAAAATCCGGAACAGGCAGAACTGACTCTGCGGATGCTGCTGACTGTGTTAGCAGACGTGCAGTTACTCGCCGTTTTTCTGGTGCTGCAGTTGCAGAAATTGGAGCAGTTGGAATCTCTTCCTCCAAAAAAGAGAGATGCTACTGCCTGGACTGCGCTGCATGTGCATGCTGCGTTAGCAGGACGATTAGGAATTTTCTGGATCAAGTCCGAGCTGGAAGACAACTCATTCCGGCAGCTGGAATATGAAAAATATCAGCTTCTAAAGAAAAAAATCGCCAGAAAGCGAAGTGTGCGTTCTGAAAATGTTGAAAGAATATTAGCAAAAATTCAGCTGATTTTAAAACAAGCTGGCATAAGCCATGAAGTTCATGGCCGTTACAAACGTTTTTATTCGATCTTTCAAAAACTGGAGAAAGTGGACAACGATTTTGACCGCATACAGGATTTAATCGCATTTCGTGTGGTGGTTGACGATGTTGATGATTGTTATGCAGCACTGAGTTTCATTCATGAAAACTGGGTTCCAGTAAAAGATCGGTTCAAGGACTACATTGTCAAACCCAAATCCAACGGATATCAGTCACTTCACACAACAGTCACAGATTTACGGGATGATGATCCCGGATATTCAAGGCCAATTGAAATTCAAATCCGGAGTCATAAAATGCACCGGATGGCTGAATATGGGGTTGCATCACACTGGCTTTACAAGGAAAAACTGCAAGCACCAAAAGAAAAAACCGCAGAACTAATAGAAGAAACACTACTGGAAAAAACTAATGCTGACAGTGATGACGAAACGATGCCGCTGATTGATTTGTTCAGTGACAATATTTATGTCATGACTCCGGCAAGGGAAATCCGGGAGTTGCCTCAAACCGCGACACCGGTTGATTTCGCTTATGCAATTCACACAGAAGTTGGTAACCGCACGACCGGTGCAAAAGCTAATGGGAGCATTACACGTCTTGACAGCATTCTGCACAGCGGTGATACAGTTGAAATACTCACCTCACCAAGGCAGGAACCACGGAAAGAGTGGCTCGAATTTGTAAAAACACGTCACGCCCGCAATAAGATAAAACATGCTTTGCACGAGCGAGGTCGAGAAGGTCGTAGAAAAGAGGGCTTGGAAATACTGGAGCGTGAATTCCGCAATCACGGTCTCCACCTGAACCGCTTGGTCAGGGAGGGTCGGATGGAACATGAATCACGTCAGCGTAAAAATCAGGAGTTTGACCACATCTTATTTTGCATAGGCGACGGTTCTATTCGCTGTGAAGAAGTTAGACGCTGGTTTGTTGATGATCAAAACGATGCTTCTGCAAACTCAACTGCGGAAACTCAAAAACCGGTAGAAACAAAACTCAAGACCAGCAAAAAGAAAACAACGCCTGCTACATCCGGTGGAAAGATTATAGTGGATGGTATGGATAATGTGATGACACGTATCGCACGCTGTTGCTCTCCTGTGAAAAATCAGGCCATCCTGGGCTATCTCACTCAAGAAAGAGTAATCACCATCCATAAAGAAAAATGTACTTTTCTGCAGAAACTCAGTCCGGAAAGGCTGGTAAAAGTATATTGGGAAGGCAAAGAGTAAAGGGGATTGTCCCGTGATAATCCGTAATTAAAATATTATCAGCAGACAGCTTTTATCTTTTCCAGAAAGAAGGAAAGAGCAGCACAAGAGCAGAAAACATTTCCAGTCGGCCAACAAGCATCAGCCAGGAGAGGAACCATTTTCCAGGTGCAGATATTTGCGAAAAGTTTTCTGAAGGACCTATCTCCCCAAATCCAGGACCGATATTCATCAGTGCAGAAATTGCTGAACTCATAGCGGTCTGATAATCCATTGAATCCAACAGCACCATCACAGACGCGCCCACAAAGATCAGGAAAATATTGGCAATAAAATAACAGATTGAGAGGTTGATCGCAAATGAATCAATGGCGCGTTGATTAAGATGAATCGGCAGGATGGTTCTGGGCTGGAAAAACATTTTCTTGATCGAAGTCACCATGTATTTCCAGATGATAACAATATGCACGATTTTTATACCACTTGTGGTTGAACCGGCACATGCACCAATGAAGCAGACAACGTAGAGCAGCATCAGTGCCGCCTGCGGCCAAAGCTCATAATCCGCTGTAGTGAAACCTGAAGTGGTCAGCAGAGAAATTATCTGAAAAGAGGCATAACGCAGGGCTTCAAAAAATCCGTCATAGTTTCCATTCATCCATAATATTAAAGTTGAAATCCCGCAGAAGAATCCAACTATACTGGCATACCAGCGTAGTTCAGTGTTGAGACGAACCAAATTCCACTCACCTTTTAACATGTGGTAAAAAAGCATGAATGTCATTCCCCCCAAGAACATAAAAATCGTAATTACCCAATCAAAATAAGCACTACCGTAATAGCCAATGCTGGCATTTTTGGTAGAAAAACCAGCCGTTGCTACTGTACCGAAGGCATGACACAGAGCAT
>JACNKY010000071.1 GCA_014381795.1 Pseudomonadota bacterium
TTTTTTACGACTGCCACAGTTAAGGCTTGAAGCTATTTTGGAATAGCTACTTTAGCCAACAGAGTAGAACAGAAATTCCACCCAAAATCAAGTTTTAAGCGTAACAGAATAAATGAAAACGCAGACTGAAACTGATTCTTTGGAGAGTCAGTCCTGCATTTCAGGGGTTTTGATGCGGTTGATGATTTGCTGTTGGGCAATTGAAAGGACATTGCTCGTCACCCAATATAAGGTCAAACCTGATGGGAAGGTAAAGGTAAAGATTGTAAAAATGAAGGGTAGCATCTGCATGACTTTCGCTTGAGTGGGATCCATCATCGCAGTTTGCGGAGTCAATTTTTGCTGAAAGTACATTGATGCACCCATCAGCAAAGGTGTGATCCCGAGTCCGTCAGGTTGGGACAAATCACTGATCCAAAACATGAATGGAGCATGCCGTAACTCCACTGCACTCGAAAGTGAGCTGTAAAGCGCAAAAAACACAGGAATCTGCAGCAGCATGGGCAAACAACCACCAAGCGGATTCACTCGGTTTTTACGGTAAAGCTCCATCATTTCTTTGTTCAGCTTTTCCTTATTGTTCTTGTACTTTGCTTGCAACTTTTTCATCCTTGGAGACAGTTGCTGCATACGCTTCATACTTTTCATACCTTTGAAAGTCAGGGGGAACAAAAGTAAACGTACGATAATTGTCAAAATAATGATGGCCACTCCGTAGTTTCCAACATAACTGTAAATCAAACGCAGCAGGTCCAGCAGCGGTTCTGCCAGTATCTTCAGCGTCATGTCGTGGGAAACCAGCAGGTTGTGTCCAAATTTCAATAACTCTTCATCCTCTTTCGGTCCATAATACATGCTAAATTCTGACTCAACGAGCAGGTTTGGCTGCAAATTAGTCGATGGTAGAGCAACTCCAAAATAAGGAGACAATAAACGCTCGCCCTGAACATTAGCTTGAGGATTAGAGAGGTATGCACCGGCGCGGAACAATCCGTTACGTACCGGAGTCATTGGTACAGCAGCACTGATGAAATATTGATCTTCAACTCCCAGCCATTTCATTTGAGTGACAGGAAGTTCACCTTCTATATTGTCAGTAGTTTCTGTCTGCAGACTTTCATCAAAATAGAAAACCGGTCCTTCATGAGCAACCTGTTGCATTCCACCACTGCTGTCTGAAAGACGTTGTTCTCCAAAAAAGTAAAGTACTTCAAGCGCCTGTGCTTCATTCGAACGGTTGATCAACTGCACGCGGTAATTTATGATATAACTGTCCGGAGTTACCTCGAAAAACTTGATCAACTGCAGTCCGTTTAAAATTGGAGAGGTCAGTGTCAGTGTAACTTTCCCTCCACCTTCAGTCAGTACAATCTCATCGGCGCTTGTGGCAAAGACTGCATTGCGGAAGAGGGCACTTGTTTTTGCATCATTCTTAAACTCTTGGGAAAAAGCTGGTACTCCAGCAAGATGATTCCCGAACATCTGCACACGGTTATCTTCCGTGACTTCTTCACGATAATCCGGCCCAATAAAACTCGTTAAAAATGGGAACCAGGTACTTAAGGTGAGTCGTGGCTTGGTATGCTTAAAATGCTTTAACTGCAAGCTTTTGGCAATTCCGCCACGTGTGTCTAAAACAAGTTGGTAATTATCTGTTTCAATGCTGACTTCTTTGGAAGGCAAACTACTGTCTACTTCTGCGATCGAGGACAAAGGTGCTGCTGAAGAAAGAGTGGAATCGGTGTAGCCTGACTCAGCGCTGTCTGTTCTCGATGAGAGCCCATTCTGCTCAGTCAAGGACTGCTCGACTGTATTGATAACTTCAACCGGTGGTGGTTCGGCCGGCGGAAATAGAGCATACCAGCCAACCATAATGGCACCGGAGAGAACGACTGCAAGTAGAGTATTTTTATCCATAAAATTTAACTAGAATTATTTTCTTTCAGAATGTCTGGAGCAATCAGCAAATACACTGACATTGTTTACAGGAACCGGGTCTACGCCACCGGGATGAAACGGATTACATTTTAAAATTCGCCGCAGGCTCAGATAAGTCCCTTTCCAGAAACCAAGTCTTTGGTAAGATTCCAACGCATAGGCTGAACAACTTGGATAAAATCTGCAGGAAGCGGGTAAAAAAGGGGACAGCCCGTAGCGGTATGCTTTGATGAAACCCACCATCACACCTCGGAAAAAGTTGCTCAATGTCTGCTCAGTGGAGATTCCTCGGTAAATCCCAAAGCTCTGCGTCGCAGGACTCTGCCTCGTATCTTCTGCTTCAGTTACTGGATTCATGATTTAAATCGTTGAAAAATCGTCTGACCTGACGCATGACATAAGCTGATTCCAACTTGTACTTTGGAGGGTTGCTTACAAAAAAACAAATATCAAACGCATAGTTCAGCTGAGCACGTTCCTGACGGATCGCTTCCCTGATAAACCGCTTGATCTTATTCCGACAAGGGGAATTTCCGACCTTCTTTTTAACGGAGATTGAAAAACGGCTGGGCTCAGCTGCCGACAGCTTGTATTTGACACCAATCGGTCCCAAAGATTGATAGGCACCCTGCTCGAAAACTTCCCTGACTGCTCGGCTGTTATGCAGCCTGACTGCTTTCGGAAAAGTATTCCGCAGGCTCATGCACTGAGGCGTTTTCTGCCTTTGGCGCGTCGACGTTTAATAACTCTGCGTCCACCTGGAGTTGCCATGCGGGCACGGAACCCATGTTTCATTTTGCGCCGTCGGTTGTTCGGCTGAAAAGTACGTTTCATTGCTTAACTAATATACGGTGTTATGTGAATGTTGCGGTTTTTGTCTCGTTCCTGCTTGATAAACAAATCTGCAGTTGTTAATCTTTTAACAGTTCATCCTGAATGGAACAATTAAATTTATCTATAAAACCTACGAAGTTTAACTTATTTTATTTTGCATGACAAGCTTTTTAGTGTTCCGGCATTCCACTCTTTTCCCTTCTGCCTCCCTTTTTCCTTAGTGCCTTTTTATTTTACCTTCCTTCTGTCTTCCTTCTGCCTTTTTTTAATCCGTGTCAATCCGTGGCTACTATCCTTAACACCACCACTACTCTAAAGCTCTTATTTTAAAAATAGCGGAATATATATATTGACAATAGCGGGATAATTATATATAAAATAGCGGAATTATACAAACAACTTAGAAAGTATCATTATGAAACAAACAATTTATCGCCGTTGGCAGCAAGATAAAATTATACAAGCATTATCAACCCGCCGTGTACTGCTCCTGACTGGACCGCGACAATCGGGCAAAACCACACTGGCAAGGGAAATATCAGTTCCAGATACGATTTACCGAACTTTAGATGACCTGACTCTGTTGGAAGCAGCTCTGAGTGATCCGCTTGGATTTGTAAGCCATAGTAATCAGCTGATGATTATAGACGAAGTGCAGCGAGCGCCCATGCTTTTGCGTGCCATTAAACAAGACGTTGATGAAAATCAAGAATATGGCCGCTTCCTGCTGACAGGATCTACTAACATTCAATCCATGCCGACAGTACAGGAGTCACTTGCAGGCCGGATCCGTAAAATCCGCTTACGTCCACTGGCTTTAGGAGAAGTTCAACAAACACGGCCAAATTTGTTAGCAAATATATTTTCCCGTACTTTTGCTGCTTTTGTTGAAGATCGACGTTTTAGCAGTGTGATTTATGACAAAGACTTATACATTTCTCAAGCATTAACTGGAGGTTTTCCGGAAGTATTACGGATGCATAGTGAAAATGAAAAACGACAATGGCATAAGGACTATCTAAGCGTTTTGATTGAACATG